>PEWM01000172.1:8111-8253 GCA_002779455.1 Deltaproteobacteria bacterium CG07_land_8_20_14_0_80_60_11 | reverse complement strand
CCAAGTTGTACTTGGGAACGCATCTTTTGCCCAAGCCTGGCTTGGCCGACCCAGGCGCCGAAGCAGCAAGAAGATTCAGTCACCGGTCTTGGCAAAGCCGAGCTTTGCACCTATTGGGTTCCCAAGCTCAGCTGGGGAACCA
>PEWM01000172.1:0-7926 GCA_002779455.1 Deltaproteobacteria bacterium CG07_land_8_20_14_0_80_60_11 | reverse complement strand
GAAATCGTATGCCGAAAAGGCCATCTTGAAAAGGGACTTTTCCCTGATGCTGGACGGGGCTTTGCGGCAGCAATGCCCTCTGCTCCTGGGCAGTTGCGGCCTTTCCGGGGACACCCCCCACCTGGCGATCATGGTGGACATGGTCAAAGAAGTGTTGGCGGAGAAAGGCATAAAAAACCTCAAGGTCGCGGTGATCAGTGGCCATGTGGATAACCAGATGGTCCTGGACCATCTGGGCCAATTGACTCCCTTGGGCCGGATGCCGGCTCTGACGCCGGAGATGGTGGAGCAAAGCGCCATTGTCGCCCAGATGGGGATCGCCCCCTTTATCAAGGCCCTGGAGATGGGGGCGCAGGTGGTGCTGGCCGGCCGGGCCTGCGACGTGGCCATCTTCGCCGCTGATCCGGTCCGGCGGGGCCTGGATGCGGGGCTGGCCTACCATGCCGGGCACGTCCTGGAATGCGGCGCCATCGCCTGCGATCCCGGTTCCGCCAGCGACGGCTTGATCGCCGAGTTTCGGGACGATCAGAGCGTGGTTTTCACTCCGCCCAACCCCAAGAGGAAGGCCACCGTGTATTCCATCGCCGCCCACAGCCTCTATGAGGAAGACCACCCGGCTCTGCAATATTACCCGGAAGGCGTCTCCACCTATGAGCATACCCAGTATTTTCAGGCGGGCGAGCGGACCGCGGGCCTGAAAGGCAGCCTGTTTGTGCAGCGCCCCTTGGATATCAAGCTGGAAGGCAGCATCAAGGTGGGGGAGCGGTTCGTTTCCTTGCTGTTTCTGAAGAACCTCCAGGAGGTTCCGGGAAAATACCCGGTGTATGGCCGCAACGGCGTGGAAGCCCGGCCCGTATCCGCCCGGGAGCAGGAAATCGGGCTCCTGATCAAGGTGAAGAGTCCCCAGGAAGAATCCGCCCGGGCCCTGTTGACGGTCATTAAAGGCTATATCATGCATTACGGCTTCCCCGGACGCAAGGCCACCGCCGGCAACCTGGCTTTTCCCATCTCCCCTTCGGAAATCAACTACCGCGCACCGGAGGGAGATTTTGTGTCTTTTATCATCGCCGGCACTCGGGACCCTTACTTTCAGAGCAGCTTTGCCGCCATCCGGGAGGGGGTCCTGACCCTGGCCCGGCAAAATTTTCCCCAGGTGCTCGAGGCTTGCCATTTGGAGATCACCGTCACGGGCCGGGAAGCCCCGGTGTTGTACCTGGAAACGGTGGAAAAGACCAAAGAGGCCGCCCAGGCCCGCCATAATGAGGAGTTGGCCCGCCTGTCACGCTTCCTGGAGCCGGCGAAGCCCTCCATGCAAGGTCTCTATGCCGGGGAGGCCTACACCTGGAGCATCTATCACCTATGGCGCGAAGCCGAGATCATCAAACATCAGTTATTTCCCCTTACGCTTTATCGCGCCGACGGCAGCAATTGGGAGGTCCTGGAGCAAACCGAGGCCGCGTCGGCCTATGGCAGGGTGGGCCTGAGTCAATACGACGGGCATCTGGAAGAGGCCAAGGTTGATGTCATCACCCCGTTTTCCCACTCCGGCGCGCCCCGGGGGAGCAAACCCCTCAAAGATATGGCCCGGGTGATCCGCTCCAAAAACGCTAAAGTAAACAAAATGACCTATGATATCTTTTTCAATTCCGAGGAGGATTACCAACTGGCGCTGCGCTCCAATGCCTTTACCCGGGAGGCCATGGCCCGGACCCTGGGGATTTCAGTAGCCGACGTGATCGGCTGCTATGGGGCCGACGACTGCCAGGCCATAAAAATATCCACCTATCGCCCGCCCATTTCCGGCTCACCGGGGGAACGGGATGTGTTCGGGGCCCAACAGCACCTCCCCCTGTTATTGATGGATATTCCCGTTTTCTGACTGCCGCCTTGGGCCTTGGCATAATAAGGAAAGTTATATTCCCAGGAAGAATGGAGGTTTTATGACCAGAGAGGTTAACCGGGAGTATTGGCAGGAATATTTCGACATGTATAACAGTAAGCACTATGATGATTTGGTGAACAATTTTTACCTGGCGGACGCCACCTTCCAGAATCCCAAATACCAAATCACCGGGCGGGAGGCCATCGCCCGGTTTTTTCAGGAACATCATTTGTATGTGGATGAGGAACTCACTCCCGTGACGGTCATCATTACCCCGGAAGTGGCTGGCCTGGAACTGGACGGGGTTCTTTCTGCAACAAAGGACCTCCCCGATTTTTACGTCACGCCCATGAAGCAGGGGGTGCCGGTAAGGATGGGCATGGCGGCCTTCTACCATCTGGAAGGTGACCGCATCGCCCATGTGCGGATTTATTGGCTAAAACCGGCAACCTAGCGGCGATGGAGCCCTCAAGAACCCCTGGGTGGTGTTCTGAGGAAGCAAAGCTTGAGGAGGGAAACAGCCATGCTACCCTTAAGCGGGTTGCACATCCTGGCCTTTGAATCCTGGGGGGCCGGTTCTTACGGGGCCATGCTGCTGGCCCAGTTGGGAGCGGAAGTAATCTCCGTGGAAAATCCTGCTACGGGAGGGAACACCCTGAGGACGATGGGGCCGTATTTTTTTGATGCGGCCCATCAGGATAGCCAGGGATTCGAGGCCGCCAACCAGAATAAACGCAGTTTCACCCTGAACCTCAAGACCCCGGAAGGCCAGGAAGTCTTGCACGATCTGGTGAAAACGGCCGATGCCACCCTGGACAACCTGCGGGGAGATGTGCCCGAGAAATTGGGGATCACCTATGAAGCCTTAAAGGCCCATAATCCCAAGATCGTCTGCGCCCACATCTCCGGTTATGGCCGCACCGGCCCCCGGGCCGGCTGGCCGGGCTATGATTTTTTGATGCAGGCGGAAGCGGGCTGGATGTCGGTTACCGGGGAGCCGGGCAGCATTCCGGCCAAGGTGGGGGTCTCGGTGGTGGACCTGATGGGCGGCATTTACGGGGCGCTGGGGTTGCTGGCGGCAGTTCTGGCCGCCCGGGAAACGGGAGTAGGCCGGGACATGGATACCAATCTGTTGGACATCGCCCTAAGCAGCCTGTGCTACCAGGGCCTGTGGTATCTCAACGAAGGGGTGGTAGAGGCCTGCCAGCCCCGGTCGGCTCATACCGCCGAAGCTCCCTGCCAGATCTTCCGAACCCAGGACGGCTGGCTCTATGTAGCCTGCATCCTGCCCAAGTTTTGGGAAAAGCTCTGCCGCCTGATCCAACGGGAGGACCTGTTGTCTGACCCTCGCTTGGTCACGAATGAGTCCCGCCTGGCCCATCGGGACGAACTGACGCTGATTCTGGATGGCGAATTTTCGAAAAAAACTAGCGAAACGTGGTTAAACCTTATGACGGGCCAGGTCCCCTGCGCCCCGGTTTACGACATTGGAAAGGCCTTGGACAATCCCTTTGTTAGGCAACAGGGCAAGATCGTCACCGTGCCTCACCCAGAGAGGGGCCAAGTAAAATTCATCGCCTCGCCATTTCATTGCCCTGGTGATGAAATCCGGATTTCTCTGGCCGAAAAACTGGGGGAATCAACGGAAGCCATCCTGCGGGAGCTGGGGTATGACGCACCGCGCATTGCCGCTTTGAGAAAGGCTGGCGCGATTTAAATGGAATAAAGTAGCAATTAAAGCTTATACCCTTGATCCTGAGGTTATGAGGTCCCCCTTCGCCGTCGGCCTGCTTAACCAACATGAAGCACTTTGGATCAGGATTTAATCAAGCAAAAGTGTCAGGTACTGCCCTTTATCCTGACCTCCTATCTCAAAAAAAAGTTATCAATAAGGGATTTATATCGTGAAACAATGGGTTATAGGATATCAGGTATTGTCGCTGAGAAACTGTGGGGCTAATTGCGGCCAGAGCTGGGGGGTGCGGCAGCGGGCGGCCTGGATGATGGCCTGCAGGTGCGACAGGGCCGTGGCCTTATCGTCGTTGATCACCAGGTAGTCATACCAGTGGGCTTCTTTAAGTTCAGCCCGGCCATTCGCCAGACGCCGGGCCAGTTCCTCGGGGTCCAGGCCCCCCCGGCCTTGCAGGCGCCGTTTAAGTTCCGTCAGGCTAGGGGGCAGGATGAAGATCAGGGTCCCCTGGGGGAATTCGGTTTTGAGGGCCCGGGCTCCCCGGGAATCCAGATCGAAGACCAGGTCCCCCCCTTTTTGCACCATATCCAGCACCCACTCCCGGGAGGTGCCGTAGCCATAGCCGAACTGTTCCACCCATTCCGCCAGGGCGCCGGTGTCCCGGAGCCGCCGGAACTGCTCCGGGCTGACAAAAAAATGGTCTTTCCCGTCAATCTCTCCCGAGCGCCGGGGCCGGGTGGTGAAGGAAATGGAGAACCGGAGCCTAAGATCCGCGGCCATCAACGGTTTCAGCAGGGTAGTCTTCCCCGTCCCGGAAGGGGCGGTTATGATAAAAATTTCCCCGGGCACCTAAATGTCCTTTTCCCCCGACTCCGGCCGCGAGGCCGCGCCATGACCGTTTAAACGCTGGGACAGGGTCTCGGTATGCACCGCCGACAGGATGATGTGATTGCTGTCGGTAACGATGATGGAGCGGGTCTTGCGGCCGTGAGTGGCGTCAATGAGGCGGTCGGCCTGGGTGGCTCTCTCCCGCAGCCGTTTCATGGGCGCGGAGCCCGGCACCACCACTGCCACTACCCGATAGGAGATCACGGTATTGCCGAACCCGATGTTGATCAAGCGCCCGTCCATTGGTTAATTTCCCCCTTCGTCCTACTCGATGTTTTGCACCTGCTCCCGGAGGCGCTCCAGGGAGCCCTTGATTTCCAGCACGGCCTGGGAGATGCTCAGGTCGGCGCTCTTGGAGCCGATGGTGTTGACCTCCCGCAGCATTTCCTGGAGCAAAAACTCCTGCTTGCGCCCCACCGGCTCCGGGCTCACCAAAGTTTGCTGGAATTGGGCCAGATGGCTATCCAGGCGGGCCAATTCTTCGGCCACATCCCGGCGTTCGGCCATAAGGGCCACTTCCTGGGCCAGGCGGGTCTCGTCCACCGGGCTGCCCTCGGGAAAGAGCTCCGCCAGGCGAGCTGCGACCTTCTCCCGCCAGAGTTCGGGCAACCGCGGCGCCTGCTCGACAATGCGGCTGACTTCCCGGCGGATGTCCTCCAGGCGCCCGGCCAGATCGGCTGCCAGGGCCGCGCCCTCGGTTGTGCGCATTTCCTCCAGGCGGTCCAGCGCCTGGTTCACCGCCTGGGACACCGTCTCCCAGGCCGCCTCCAACTCCAGGTCCTGATTGGCCTGTTCCTTGGCCACCAGCAGGTCCGAAAAATGGAGAAAATGCTCCAACTTCAGGGACTCGGGGGTGCTGCCGGCCAGCCGGAGTTGCTCCAGCACGTCCCGGACCCCGGCCACCACGGCTTTATCCAGCCGCAAGGTCATGGGCTTTGCTTCGAGGCTTTCCCAGGATAATTGCATATCCACCCGGCCCCGGGCCACCCGGCTCTTGATGAGCTTGCGGAACCGGTCCTCCAGGGCCCAGAGGCGCCGGGGGAGGTTGAGGGCGAGTTCCAGGAAGCGGTGGTTGACGCTCTTGAGTTCCACCACCCACTTCTGTAGGGGAGTTTCCACTTCCCCCCGCCCGTATGCGGTCATGCTCTTGATCATGCGGCCATCGCCTTGAGTTGCCAGAGATATTTTTGGCGCACCTGTCCCAACAGCGCCGGGAGCTCCCCCCGGGCGTAATCCGGGTAGCTCCAGGGCAGGGGCCGCCAGCTCCCCTGGCCAAAGATGAGAGTTAAATCCCCGTAGATGCCTTGATCCAGGTAAATGCGGTGAGGAAAATTTTTGCCGGTGGCCAGGACCAGGCGTTCTCTGGCCACGTATCCCGGGTCCAGGTTAGCCAGCCGCCGCCCACCTAAGCTAAAGGCCTGCTCCAGCGTATTGGTAAAGACCTTCCAATCCGCCAGGCAAGCCGGATCGGCCAGGTGGAGGAAGGAAACCAGGCGGCGGCCCAGGTTGGGACCCATTTCCGGGGCGTAGTAGGCGGTGGCGTCAAACGGCCACCATGGTCCCACCAAATCCGGCGGCCCCAAATACCCGGCGAGTCTTGTAACCAGAGCCGGGCCCAGGTCTTCCCGGGCTAACAGCATACTGACCACCGGCTTTACTGGCGTGGCCAGGCCCGGCGTGCTCATGGTCTTCTCTTCTCCCGAACGCCAATCATTCTATGGCAGGCGGACCGCAAACGCAATGGAAAAATTATGTGAAATTTTACGCAATTAGCGGCCTGAACGTGTCTAGAAGAAAACCGGGGCGGGTAGTTGAAAAAGATCAGGCATGGCGACAGGTTAGGTTATAATTTCCTTTAGGTAATTTTCCAGTCTCGGGCCAGAGGGCCGGGGAAGCCAATCTCTGATGAGGGGCGAGGCTTGATTTCCTGCCCTTCCCGACCGATAATGATAAGATAGAACCCCGAAACCTTCCTGAGAACGGTTCCTTATGGCTCTGGTGGTCTGCGAAACCTTCGCCAGCCTGATGGGTGAATCCACCCGGGCGGGAGTGCCGGCGTATTTCATCCGCCTGACGGGCTGCAACTTGCGTTGCCGCTATTGCGACACTGCCTACGCCTATGAGGGAGGGCACGAAATGACCGTGGCGGCGCTGGTGGCAATGGCCCGGGCCCAGGCCCACCGGCTGGTGCTGGTTACCGGCGGCGAACCCCTGCTCCAGGCCGAAACCCCGGTCCTCCTCACGGATTTGCTCGACGCCGGCTTTACCGTCTGTCTGGAGACCAACGGCTCTTTGCCCATCGACGCGGTGGATGCCCGGGTGCACCGCATCCTGGATGTAAAATGTCCGAGGAGCGACATGGCCGATCACAACGTCTGGGCCAATATGGATCTCCTGACCTCCCGGGATGAGGTCAAGTTCGTGGTGGCCGACCAGCTCGATTTCACCTGGGCCCTGGAGGTCATCAAGTATTTTCGATTGGCCGGGCGGCTGCCGGTGCTGATTTCGCCGGTGTTCGGGCAGGTCGAACTGATGGAGGCCGCCGCCTGGATTTTGGCAACCCGCCTGCCCGTGCGGCTGAACCCACAGCTCCACAAATACATCTGGGGACCCGAGGTCCGGGGAGTATGAAGACGGTTTTCGGTTTTCGGTTTCGGGTTTTCGGTAGAGGCATAATACGGCGCCAGGGAAATATCTCCTTTTTGCTTTTTCCCAAGAGCTTTACTATAACGTTGTCAAAACCTGAATCTGTCGAAAGCTTCAAGCCATGAGACCAAAAACCGAAAACCGAAAACCGAAAACCGCAGTAGTCCTGGCCAGCGGCGGGCTGGACAGTTGTGTGGCCGCGGCGGTGGCCCGCCAGGATTTTGATCTGGCCCTGTTTCATGCCAATTACGCCCAGCGCACCCTCAGGCGGGAGTTGGAGTCCTTCCGGGCCCAGGCGGCGTTTTACCGGGTGGCTTCCACCCTGGAGGCGGATCTCAATTACCTGGGGGAGATCGGCGGCTCCAGCCTGACGGATTTCGGCCGGGCCGTGCCCACCGGCGAGGTGGAGCCGCCGGGCATCCCCTCCACCTATGTGCCTTTCCGCAACACCAATCTTTTGGCCGCGGCGGTGGCCTGGGCCGAAGTCCTGGGGGCCGAGGCCGTATTCATCGGCGCCAACGTCCTCGACAACCCCGGTTACCCCGACTGCCGGCCCGAGTATTTTGAGGCCTTCAACCGCCTCATCGAGTTGGGCACCCGGCCCGAAACCCACCTTTTTATCCACACCCCCCTGATCCACCTGGACAAGGGTGGGATCGTGCGCCTGGGGCTTAAGCTGGGCGCGCCCTTCGACCTCACCTGGTCATGCTACCAGGACGAGATCCGGGCCTGCGGCCGGTGCTCCTCCTGCCGCCTGCGCCGCCAGGGCTTCGCGGCCGCGGGCATCCCCGACCCCATCCCCTATCAGCCATAAGAAAAG
>PEWM01000193.1 GCA_002779455.1 Deltaproteobacteria bacterium CG07_land_8_20_14_0_80_60_11 | reverse complement strand
TTGCCTCGCTGGCCGGCCCTCAGGGTTATGTCTGGCTTACCGTGGCGGCAGGTCCGCCTTCGGCCCCGACTCAACCGAAAGGATTCGAGACCACCATGGTTTCTTCCCGGTCCGGGCCCACGGAGACGATCTGGATAGGCGTCCCCACCAGCTCTTCCATCCGCTTCAGGTAGTTCTGGGTGGCCGCCGGCAAATCCTGGTAGCGCCGCACCCCCCGTATATCATCGGTCCAGCCCGGCATTTCCTCAAATATCGGCCGGCACTTCTCCAACTCCTGAATGGTGGCGGGGATGGTCTCTTGACGCACGCCGCCCGCGTCGTAGGCCACGCAGATTTTTACCGGGTTGACGCCCGTCAGGACATCCAGCTTGGTGATGGCCAGGCCCGTGAGGCCGTTGAGACGGGCCGAGTCCTTAAGCACCACCGCGTCCAGCCAGCCGCAGCGCCGCCGGCGCCCGGTGGTGGAGCCGAATTCCGCGCCGCACTCCACCAGGTGATCCCCCACCTCGTCCAGACATTCCGTGGGGAAAGGCCCGCTCCCCACCCGGGTGGTGTAGGCCTTGACGATGCCCAGGACCCGGTGCAGTTGGTTGGGGCCGATCCCGGCGCCGGTGCAGGCGCCGCCCGCCACCGGGTTGGAGGAGGTGACGTAAGGGTAGGTGCCGTGGTCGATGTCGAGATGCGTCCCCTGGGCCCCTTCAAAGAGGATGTTCCGGCCCTGCCGCACGGCCTCGGCGAGCCTGACCGAGACGTTGGTCACTAAAGGCGCCAGGCGTTTACCCATCTCCAGATAGGGCGTCAGGATCTCCTCCAGGGTGAACGGGGCGTCCTTGAGAAATTTTTCCAGGTAAAAGTTCTTTTCCGGGAGCACGTCGGCCAGATTGGCCTTGAAGACCTCGGGGTCCAGAAGATCGGCCACCCGGATGCCCCGGCGGGCTACCTTGTCTTCATAACAGGGGCCGATGCCCCGGCCGGTGGTGCCGATCTTGGCCGCGCCCTTGGCCCGCTCCCGGGCCAGGTCCAGCCGTTTGTGGTAAGGCATGATGACCTGGGTGCGTTCGCTGATGCGGAGGTTTTCCGGACCCACCACGATTCCCCGGGCCTTGAGGTTATCCAGTTCCGTCAGCAGGACCTCGGGGTCCAGCACCACGCCGTTGCCGATGAGGCACTGGGTGCCGGGGTGCAGGATCCCCGAAGGGATCAGATGGAAGATGAATTTTTCCCCGCCCACCACCAGGGTGTGGCCGGCGTTGTTGCCGCCCTGGAATCGCACCACCATGGCGGCCTGCTCGGTCAAGAGGTCGACGATCTTCCCCTTGCCCTCATCGCCCCATTGGGTGCCCACCACCACTACATTAGGCAAACCTGTCCCCTCCTTTATGAAAACCCTGTATATTAAATCACAAGCTCCGGGAAAAACAAAAAGAAAAATGGGCGGTCGGGGCCAGGAGGCGCATCAACCATTTCATTGTACCAAGAAATCCGTGTCTTGAGCAAAGGTGCCATCGATGCTATAAAGACAGCCTATGTTAAGAAGGACAAAGGAATATCAAATATTGCATGATTGACAATGTGGTAAGAAATTTAAAATATGAGCATATAGATCAGTTACCAGATAACGTATTTCAGGAAGATTACGAAAGGTTACGTAAAAATTGGCATTATAGGGCAATGAATAAACTTAATAAATGTGATCTAATTTTCTTCGACCCAGATATTGGCGTTAAGGACAACTTACTTCACGGGCCTATTAGAGGATCAGAGCATGCGAAAATTGCTGAGATAAACGACTATAAGTGGTGCGATTTCATTACTATTCAATTTCTCCAGCATACAAATAGATTTAATCAATTATGTGTCGATCCAATCACGATAAGTGCTCAAAAAAGAAATAAGAAAATCGTTGCTTTCATTGCTGAGTCAATTGCATTTCTTTATGTAGCTCATAGTATAGACTTGATACTCCTGCGACGAGTATTTGAAAGATGGGATACCAAGATAAGCACCCAAATTCTTATCCCCTAACAAAATAAGCCGGGTGGTTCAGGTCCTTACTTTTTGTTGTCGCAGACCTTTACGGCCTCGGTCTTAGCCTTGAAGACCCCGGGGTCAGCCCAGCGCCGCCAAGCCCTTACGATCAATAAGATCGAGCAGCCGTTGCGCCGGGCCGCTCGGCCTTTTCTCCCCCCGTTCCCACTGTTGCACCGTGGTCTTGCCGGTACCCAGGATCGCGGCAAACACGGCCTGACTGACATGGTTCGCCAGACGGATGCGCCGGATATCCTCCGGCTGAAACGCCCGTTGGGGCGGCAGGCAGAGCGCCTTAACCTGGCGCATGGTGATTTCGTCCATGGCCCCGGCCTTGAACAGGTCGTGCGCCATCTCGTTGGCAATATCAAGAATCTCACTCATGGTACTCTACCTCCACAATGGAGCCTTCCTTTAAAAGCAGGCTCACTTGCGCGTCCGTTGCCGAAACGAAGGCCTCGGCAACCAAGCTGAGGGCTTCCACTTCCTTGTCTGAAATATTGGCCCTGGCATTTTTGGCGAAGGCGTAAAGGAAGACAATCCGTTGCGTATTCGGCTTTTTGTATCCTATAAGGACACGATAGCCGCTGCGCTTCCCGCTCCCTTCCCGCGCTAACCGCTTTTTAAACAAACCGCCGCCAAGATCGGCCTCCACCTGCCCCGCGACAATCTCCGCCGCCGCTTGCATCAAGACGGAATCTTGAACGTCTTCCGTACGCGCCCAGCGGGCGAACCATTTGTTTTTGAACACCCTCATTTTTTATAAATATAGCACATAGTGATATACTTTGCAACCAGGGAAAAAAATGCCCCGCCGGAGCAGGGCATTTCCCGTCTGAAAAGTCTCCGGGAGCGGAGGCCGCCCCCGGAGAGAGGTGTGACTTATTTTACCTTAGGTGCATACTTAGTGGGGTACTCCGGATAGTCCTTCCGCAGTATCTTTTTGAGGATCTTGCCGGTGGGCGTCCGGGGGATGGCATCCATGAAGACCACTTCCCGGGGCAGCTTGTACATGCCCAGCACGTCCAGGCAGGACTTAATGATGTCGCTGGCCAGCTCCTGGGAGGCGGTGTGACCGGGTTCCAGTTCCACCATGGCCACGACTTTCTGGCCCAGGACCTCGTCGGGGATGCCCACTACCGCGTCATCCCGAACGGCTGGATGCCGGAGGATGGCGTCTTCGATCTCCGAGGGGGCCAGCCGGAAGCCGGATGACTTGATCATATCGTCTTCCCGGGCCTGGAAGAAGATGAAACCGTCTTTGTCCATCATGA
>PEWM01000177.1 GCA_002779455.1 Deltaproteobacteria bacterium CG07_land_8_20_14_0_80_60_11 | reverse complement strand
TCACCTTTGTCCTTGTAATACTTTAAATCGGGTCTTCCAGTCCAGTCAGGATAATATTTTTCTAGGACTTTGAACGAAGCCTCCATGATATTTTCATGACACCTTCGACTACTTGCCAAAGTCGCGACTTCTGCCCCGGGAAAATCATGCTCAAAACGCAGTATGAATTTTGGGTCTCCGCCACGAAAACCATAAATGCTCTGCGCATCATCACCAACCGCAAAAAGCCCATTGCGGCTCCTCCTGCTCAGAAGCTCAATCAACTTAAACTGGGTAGCATTTATGTCCTGATATTCGTCCACCAAAAGGTGGTCCGCTTTGGATTGGTATTTATAGAGGATATCGGGAAAATTCTCAAGAATCTTGCAGGTGAAATGGATTTGATCATCGAAATCTATGTAATTGCCCTTCGACATTATTTCCCGATATTTTGCGCATATTTCACAGTATTCTGCACCGGGAGATTCGCTGCAATCACCGCATGACTTGCACTTTGATGCAATAGAACCTTGGGCTTCGGTGTATCCGAGTATTAAAGCGGCATCTCGAAATAATAATCGCTTGACCTCCTCTTCATTCTGAACTTTCAAGTCTGTTTTCTTGAGCCTTACAAAGCGGGTCTTCTCTTGAACTATGCTGAGCCCCAGAGAATGCATTGTAGATACGTGAGGGAGGCTATCTGATGGAATTTTGAATTTACCTTTAGGATTGATTAGCTCTTCTCTCATATGCCGGTTTGCGTCTTTTCCGAAGGTGATAACAGTAATATTGTCTTTATCAACCCCACTTCGCAATAGCCGCGTGACTCTGTCTGCAAGCAGGTATGTTTTCCCTGCACCAGGCCCTGCAAGAACGAGGGTTGGAGCCGCGAAGTGAGTCACAATCTCCTCGTAATCTTTCAGAGGCATTTTCTATTATCCTTATTTCTTGAGACTGGGACTTCGTGAACTGGTCAATTTTATTTAAATAAGAACCGAAATTAGAAAACCGTCATTTCAGCCGTGAGTGATAGATATAGCCCAGGACCTTATAGAGCAGCCGGGCTGCGGTGAATTCGCTCACCGTATGCCCCGGGATGGGGGCCAGTTCCACCAGGTCCAGGCCGATTATGGGGCCTCGTTGGGTCAGGGTTTCGATGATGGTCAGGACCTGGGCGTACGACAGGCCGCCGGGTTCCGGGGTGCCCACGGCGGGCATGATGCCGGGGTCCAGGGCGTCTAAGTCGATGGAGAGATACACCGGCCCGGAGATGCCTTGGAGGTGTTCCAAGGCCTTATCCCAGCCCGAGGGGGTGTGAAGGTCCCGAGCTTTGAAAACCGTAAGGCGCGGCGCCACCCGCAGGAGCTGGTACTCGTCCTGGGAATAGCTGCGCACCCCCATGAGGGTGAGGGGGCGCCCCAGTTCATAGGCCCGGCGCATGACGCAGGCATGGGAGAGTTTGCTGCCGTCGTAGCTCTCCCGCATATCGGCGTGGGCGTCCAGGGCCACCACCGTCAGGTCCGGGTAGCGGGTCTGCATGGCCTGGAGCAGGGCCACGGTGATGGTGTGTTCGCCGCCCAGGGCGCAGATAAGCTTGCCCTGGGCGATTAAGGGCTGCACCACCCGCTTGATTTTCTCCACCATGGCCTGGGGGCCTGAGACCTCCGGCAGGATGGGGGCGGCGGTGGCCAGGCGGATGGCGGCCGATGGGTCCCAGTTATCGTCCTCGTCCCACAGCTCCACCTGGCGGGAGGCGGCCAGTATCGCCTCCGGGCCTTGACGGGCGCCGGCCCCATAGGTGGTAGTGGCTTCATAGGGAATAGGCAGGATCACCGCTTCGGCCTCTTTGACCGGCAATGATCGCAGGTCCAGGAAGTTTAGCCAGGCCATCTCAGGACTCCTCCGGCGGAACGTCTTTCAGCTCCATCTCCTTAAGGCGCCGGTACAGGGTGGCCAGGCCGATGCCCAGGAGGCGGGCGGCCAGTTCCTTGTCGCCCCCGGTCTTTCTCAGGGTCTGGAGGATGGCCTGGCGCTCGATCTCATCCATGGAAGACCCCACCGGCAGAACAATCTTGTCGTCTGCCGGGGAATGCCGGCGGATTTCATCCGGCAGGTCCTCGAATTCCACCATGTTGCTGGCGCACAGGGCCACGGCCCGCTCCACCACGTTCTGCAACTCCCGGATGTTGCCGGGCCAGTAATAACTTTTCAAGGCCTCCATGACTTCCGGTCTGAACCCCATGGGGCGGCGGTCGTTTTCCAGGCAGAACTTATCGAGAAAGTGCAGGGCCAGCAGGGGGATGTCCTCCACCCGGTCCCGCAGGGGCGGGATGACCAGGTGGATGACGTTCAGGCGGTAGAACAGATCCTTGCGGAAGCGTCCCGCGGCCACCTCCTCTTCCAGGTCCCGGTTGGTGGCGGCGATCACCCGGACGTCCGCCTTCAGGGTCTGGGTCCCCCCGACCCTTTCAAATTCCCCCTCCTGGAGCACCCGCAACAGCTTCACCTGGGTAGCCGGGGGTATCTCGCTGATCTCGTCCAAAAAGATGGTGCCCCCGTCGGCCAGTTCGAAGCGGCCCTTGCGCTGCTGGATGGCCCCGGTGAAGGAGCCTTTCTCGTGCCCGAAGAGCTCCGATTCGATGAGCCCCTCCGGCAGGGCGCCGCAGTTGATTTTGACCAGGGGCTTGGGCCGCCGGGGGCTCTGGTAGTGGATGGCTTCGGCGATGAGCTCCTTGCCCACTCCGGACTCCCCTTCGATAAGCGCGGTGCTCTTCATGGGCGCCACCTGACTGATCAGGTGGAGGACCTTGAGGATAGCCGGCCCCCGGCCGATGATGCGGCCGGTGGGGCCCCGGTCCTTAAGGGCTTCCCGCAGCCGCTGGTTTTCCACCAGGAGCTGCTGGGTCTCCAGGGCCTTGCTCACCACCTTGCGCAAGTCCCCCATGCGGAAGTCCTTGGTGACGAAATCGTAAATCCCCCGCTTCAGGGCGGACACGGCCTCGTCCACGGTGGCGGCGCCGGAAATCATGATGGCAATGGCTTCCGGCCGCAGGATGCGCAGGGCCCCGAAGAGCTCGGTGCCCTCCATGTCCGGGAGCTTCAGGTCAATGATGGCCAGGTCCACGGGGTGATGCCGGACTTCGTCCAGGGCCGCGGCCCCGGTGCCGGCCAGATAGATCTCATGGCCCAACTTCTTTAAGCCGGTCGCCAACGCCTCCCGGGTGGGGGCGTCGTCGTCCACGACGAGGATGACGCTCATAAATAATGTGCCTGTTCAATACTCATGAATAGGTGCAACCATGTTCGATTTATCAAGTCTGGGCGAAAAGGGGAAAAGGCGAAGAGGCGAAAAGGAAGGCAAACAAACTTTTGGGGCTTTCCCTTTTCGCCTTTTACCCCTTTTTATAAACTGTCCAGCCACCCGAGGATCACCCGGGTGATCTGCGCCATTATCTCCGGGGCCATAACGTGCCCCCCGGACTCAAAGGAATGGCCCAGCCCGGGGAGGACGTGGAGATCGCTCCTTACCGGCATCTGACTCAGCACTTTCCCCAGCAGGTCCATCCGGCAAAAGGGGTCCCGGGCGCCCTCAATGAAGAGGGCCGGGCAGGGCAACTGATACAGGGGTTGAACCCGCAGTTTCTCCGGTTTCCCCGGGGAATGGAGCGGATAGCCCAGGAAGACCAGGCCGCTGGCGCCCACGTCATTGGCGACGATCTGGGCGGCCAGGCGGGCCCCCATGGATTTGCCCCCCAGGTAGAGCGCCAGGCCCTTGAATTCGTCCATTTCCGCCACATATTCCAGGACCAGGCGGAAAACCCCTTCCAGGGCCGCGTCCGGGTCGGGCCACTTGCGGCCGGCCTCAGCATACGAAAAATTGAAGCGCACCGTGACTAACCCGGCCTGGGCCAGGCGCTCATGCAGCCCTTTGAGCAGGGGCTGGTCCATGTTGTTGTTGGCCCCGTGGGCCAGGACCAGGACCCCGTCCCTGGTGGTGTTCCGGGGCACCCCCAGGGAGGCGCTAATGGTCCGCTCCGGCCCCACCGGCAAAGTAAAGGGACGAATCTCCATATCTTCCTCTCGCCGCGCCCGGGAAAAATCAGCTTCTTGAATCGGGAGAGAGTTTACCCTTTTTTCCTTCATAAACTCAAGCACTTAATTTGCGCAAGGGGACATAATGCGCAAAATAGCGCCAATAATCAGGAGGTTGTCCGTTCCAGACAGCATTCCTTCCTGGGCCTTTGGCCCACCCGTAAATTATGAAAAGCTGGTGGGGCGGGCCTCCGTGCTCGCCGCCTTTGGCGGCACAGGCTGGAAAGCCTGCGCCACCAATTTTTTTCAAGGCGGCGCGCTGCTGGTGACGGCTTTTTCAGAGAAAGCTCGAAATAACCGTTAGCGGATCAATGAGCGTTATCCCGGGATCATGGCCCAGATTTTTCCAGGTAAGTTGACCTGCGCGGAAGTCCACCGGCGCCCAGGCAAACGTGAGGTGCACGTGCGGCAGGAGGTTAGTTTTTTTGCCGGGAAATCCCGAGATGGCTGCGATAATCTCACCCTCGGCAACCTGCTGGCCGGTTTTCAGAAAATCCCTGGGGATGGTGTGCCCAAAGGCGGACAAGAGTTGTCGGCCGCCGGCGGCAAAGATCGCATGGCTCAGGTAAATGGATTTTCCCAGAAAATCCCGGTCGATTTTCACGATGTGACCGGCAAACGGGGCGGGGATTTGGATATGCTGATCCACGGTTTTCACCCTGCCGCCGGCGTCTTCAAAACTGTACAAGTCTAAACCTTCATGGAGAGCAGGTCTGGTCCCCCGGTCTCCCCACCATTTCCCCGAGGCATGAAACAGCATCCCCGGCTGGAAGATCCACCTTTTAAACCCCGCCATCTGGGGCCGGTTGTGCTCCACCATAAATTCCATGAATTTGCTTTGGAGTTCAGGCGATGGGGGCATGGATAATTCGGCCATTCAGGATGGGGTATCAAATCTAAGTCCGGCAGAGCGGCCACGGGCCGCCCTGAGAAAAGGTGGCATAGGCGTCCCGCCTGTGAGCGCACAGGTTGAAAACCTGTGCCACCAGATAAAGGCAATGGTGGGCAGTGCCCACCCTGATTTTACCTTCGCCAAGCCCTTTGCTTTAGCTGAAAGCTGATAGCTGACTGCTGACCGCTGACCGCTAATCCTGCACGAACTCCCGGCCGTCTTTGAGGGCCATCTCGGCCTTGGCCAGCTGGCGCCCCAGGTAGATGGCGTGGTTGATGTCCGAAAGGGCCACGTCCCGGGCGATCTGGTGCTGGAGCGAAACCGCGGTCTTGCCCCGGTACTCCCTCAGGGTGACGTCCTCGAAGCGGTGCTCCACCAGGATTTCTGCCCCATCCAGGGTCACCCGGAAGTAGCCCATGGGGTCCAAATGCATTTTCCATTTCCGCTTTTCCGCCACCATAAGCGCCCGGTCCAGTTCCTTTGGGTCGATGCTTATCGAGTGGCTAAATACAGTAATAGCCCCTTTTCGCTCAATTCCAGACTTCTTGGCCACGGCGTTTTGGAAGGCCATAAGTCCATAAAGGTTCAAGAGCCATGCATCCAAGGCGTTGTGAGTGCGAAATGTGGCTGTTAAAGTCAGCGTCCCTTCAAATTTCCGAAAATAGGCGCTTACAAAGCAGGGACGGCTCTCCGGGGCGGTCAAGTCACGACGGTTATCCCACAGGGTAAAATAGGACTTACGGTCTTCGGGATCATTTCGAAGGCGTTTCGCCAAAACCTCTACTGCATCTAAATCAAAATGTTTTCCTAACCGACTGCCATAAGTATAAGTCTCATCAGGCCGCAACTTCTTATTAAGGAACTCCATATAATATTTGCCCAATTTCCCAGGGTCGATATTAACGGTTTGCAGCCTGTTTGGAGATTCCGCTTCTGGGTCCTCTACCACAACTTTGACATTCTGGAGCTCTAACCGCTCCCCCTTCTTTAAAGTAACACGGCGACCAAATCTGGTGACGTGGAAGATTAGTTCCAACCAAGCCTCTATTGGACGCTCTTGCACAATCTGGTGGGATCGAGGATTGCTGGGAAAAAAACTGGTCTTTACCTGGGGAAGAGGCGGAACATAGGTCGGTCTCATCGTATTCTTCAAGGACCTAGACCGAAAATTATTAATATATGTTCTAATATTAATCGGGACAAAGTCTTTTTCTATGGGGTTGGAAGCCCCCGGATCGCCCAGCCATTCTATTTTTGGGGGGTTGTAAAACAATTCAGGCTGAACCAGACCGTCAATGAGGCGGCGCGTGCCTTTGATACGGTAAGGGTTCGTGACGAGCCCATGTTCGGCTAGGTAGCTAATGTTTGATTCTTGGACAATTTCTAACCCTTTGTCGAAAAAGTTTTCCAGCTCCTGCCGCGAACCTGACCGGTCATGCCCACAAATCAGTAGCGTCTGAATCTGCGGATTATACAACAAATTCCTTAGCATCTCCCTCAGGCCGTTGCCGTAGAGGGTGCCGAAGACCGCGATGGGGCTGGTGGCCGGGTTTAGGTCCACCCCGGCCTGGCGGAAGCGCTCTATGACATAGTCCGGCCGGGACCACAGGGTCACCACCCCGATGGCGCCCCGGGGATTAATCACCGTCAGGCGATCGGCGAAATGCAGGGGGATGAATTCCATGGCTGCGTTTATACCACAAACTGATTCGGAGGGAAAATATTCCTGAGCCATGGGGGGCGAAAGGGTCCACCGGCCGCACCCGATCCGCGCCTCACCCGGTTTAAAAGATTTCCCCTCAGCCCCAAAAGTGATATGATTTTACGCGGTCAAGAAACTGGTAGCGGCAGCCTTGCCGGATGAGAGGAAAATTGGTAACAATAAGTGAGCGGCAGCTAGATTTCAGCGATCCGGGATTTTCCACCGGATACCAAGCATAGACAAGGGAGGGGCGGCGATGGCGGCTTTTAAAGAACGGATGTATCTCCGGAGTTTTCAAGAGATCAGTAAGATCCTGAGCTCCACCCTGGCGGTGGACGAAGTGTTGGATCAGATCGCGCGGCAGATCACCGAGGTCATGAACCTGAAAGGGGCCACGATCCGGCTGGTCAACCCCAAGACCAACCGGCTGGAGTTGGTTGCGGCCTATGGGCTGAGCGAAAAGTATCTCAAGAAGGGTGTCGTGGACCTGGACAAGAGTATCGCCGAGGCCTTGACCGGGCGTCCGGTGGCCATTTTTGACGCGGTCACCGACCCGCGTATGCAGTATCCCCAGGAAGCCAAGGAAGAAGGGATCGCCACCCTGGTGGCCATCCCCATGGTGGCCAAGGGCAAGGTCATCGGCGTCCTGCGCCTGGTTACCGCCGAACCCCGGGAGTTCACCATGGAGGAGGTGGATTTCGCCTGCGCCGTGGCGGAACTCGGGGCCCAGGCCATCAGCAACGCCAAGATGTATGAAAACCGCACCAAGGAACTCAACTTCCTCAAGGGTATCCTGGAGGTCTCCAAGGCGGTCAACTCCGCCCTGGACGTGAAAAAAGTTCTCAATCTCCTGGTGAAGACCGTCACCACCGCCCTGGATATCAAGGGCGCCGGGGTGCGCCTGCTGGATGAAAAACGTCAGCAGATGGAACTGGTGGCCACTTACGGCCTCAGTGATCGCTATATCAACAAGGGCCCGGTGGGGACCGACAAATCCATTACCGACGCCATGATGGGTAAGGCAGTCTCCATCTACGACGTGGAATACGATCCCCGGGCCACGTATCCCCAGCAGGCGGCGGAAGAAGGCATCAGGTCCATCCTGTCGGTGCCCATCAACCTCAAGGGCCACGTCATCGGGGTCATGCGCATCTATACCAGCGAACCCCGGGATTTCAGCGATGATGAAATCACCTTCATCTCCTCCCTGGCGGAGACCGCGGCTCTGGGCATGGAAAACGCCCGCCTCTACCAGAAACTCAAGGGCGAATACGAGGAGCTGATGGGCGACATGTACCGCTTCACCGGTTTTACCCGGTTTTAGGAGAGGACGCCGCCAGAGGCGGGCCCGGCAGGTTTCCGGGCCCGCCTCAGTTCCGTTCCCTTGCCAGGGTTACCGGTGGTAAAGCCCGAGACCGGCGTCCCCCCGGACCGATCCAGGCAGGGCAAGCCTGGGCCATACCGCGCCTCCCGGCCACACCCACCCCTGCCTCTCAGGTGGAGATGGGAGCCTGGCGCGGCTGGGCCCGCTCCCTTACCACCGCCTTATCATCCCCAGGAGAAGCGATGCCACATTACTACGAAAATTGAGATAAGATTCCCCCAGGAGCACGGTGTGGCAAACCTCCAAAGTGTAACTCCTCCGGCGACCGGCAAAAAATCATCCATTATCCGCCCGCTTCTTTTGGTTCTGCTCATCGGGTCGGTGATCGCCATGCAGTATTTTCACCTGGAACAGTACCTGGACCAGGAGCGCCTGCGCCA
>PEWM01000067.1:348-8455 GCA_002779455.1 Deltaproteobacteria bacterium CG07_land_8_20_14_0_80_60_11 | reverse complement strand
ACATAGGGAATTCCCCCCGTTTTGGCGGCCCGGGCCAGATTGCGCCCGCTCACCCCAAAGCCGACGATGATCAGGTGGTCTCCGGGGATTGATTTATCAATTTCCTCCGACAGATGCGCCCCCAGCTTCAGCCTTTGAGGCAGCGGCCAGCGCAGGATAAGATCCGCGGCCCGGGGCGCCAGGGCCATCATCAGGGGGGTGGCCACCATGGTAATAATGGTCACATCCAGGAAGAGTTGATAACTGTCACCCGAAAATAACCCCTGGCTCTGCCCCACCTTGGAGAGGATGAAGGAAAATTCCCCCACCTGGCAGAGGGCCAGGCCCACAAGCACGGCGGTACGCAGGGGAAATTTCAGGAACAAGGCGGCGGAACCGGCCAGGATGGCTTTGACCAGTAACACCCCCAGGGTAAGCAGGGCGATGATCCCCGGATTCTTAAGGAGGAAGTCCACATCCAGCAACATGCCGATGGAGATGAAAAAGAAACTGGCAAAGACATCCCGAAACGGCAGGATATTGCCCAGGGCCTGGTGACTGTACTCGGTTTCGGAGACGATCAACCCCGCCAGAAAGGCCCCCAGGGCCAGGGAGAGGCCGGCCTGGGCTGTCAGCCAGGCCACCGAGATGCAGATCAGCACAATGGACAACAGGAAGAGTTCGCGACTGCCGGTGCGGGCGATCTGGAAAAGGACACGAGGCACTACCCACTTAGCGCTGGCAATGACCAGTCCAATGATGACCACTCCTTTGGCCAACATTATCAGAAAAGAAACCCCGATATTTTCCGAGGCCCCGGCCAGCAAAGGGACCAAGAGCATCATGGGCACGATGATGATGTCTTGAAAAATCAAGATGCCCAGGCTGGTGCGGCCATGAGGGGTGTCAACTTCGGCCCGTTCCTGGAGGAGTTTGAGGACGATGGCGGTGCTGCTCAGGGACATCAGAAAACCGATAAAAACCGCCTCGCCCATGGTCTTGCCGAACTGGAGGGCCAAAACCAGCCCGGCCAGACAGGTGGCTGCCACCTGGATGGGGCCGGCCACCAGCACCGATTGTCTGATCTGCAGGAGATTTGCGAAGGAAAATTCCACCCCGATGGTGAAGAGTAATAAAATGACCCCGATCTCCGCCAAAATTTCCACTTCATGAATGGCACTGACTAAACCCAGCAGGTGGGGGCCAGCCAGAATCCCGGTGAGGATAAACCCCACCGTCGCCGGTACCCGGAGCTGATGGCAGATGAAGAGGACCACTATCGAGAGGCCGAATATAATTACGAGATCGGTTAGGATGGGAACCGGCATAGTTCTTCTACTTCTGTGTCGATGAGGACATAAAGGTTGTCTGTAAATAACGCAAGGGGAAATAGGGAGTTGGCCTTATTCTAAGATATGTTCCTCCAATTGCTGCTCTCTCGGCCTTGGCAAAAAACCTCAGCATACAGGAGATGATTTAGAGGCCAAAAAGATCGGATAACCTCATCAAGAGCAACAAGGGTATCAAAAAACAATATTACGAGCATCTTCCTCCAGGTTCACGAGGAAAGCTTGGTTTATCGAAATTAAAAACAAATACTTATGATTTGTTATTAAGGATGTTAAGGATAGGAAAAGTTCAGGCGATTTTCCAGGGGTCACGTTTGAACGGTTGTACTTCAATACCGAAAATTGCTTGCATGTCATATGACCCTGAATAATTATTTCAACCCTTACAGGAGTAAGTAAAAACGGTAGGGATTGCAATTGTAGTCATAAACCATGATTGTTGAAAACGGTAAGTTACTTATATCATAAGGTAAATCAGAAAGTCAAGTGAAATCGGCCGTGATTGGAACGCGTAAGAGTAAGCTCCCCCTGCAGGGAGAGAGATCAGGAGATAAACTCATCGTGGCCGGGAAATCGGAAGCCGTCAAGATATTGAAGGGCAAAGCCTCATTATGAGGAAGCTATTTCTTCTTGATAGCTTTTCCCCGGGAGGTGAAGGAAATCCCTTGCTGGCCCGCTGCACCAATCATTACCCCTTCCATAATCGGTTCGTTGACTTCCGTTTCGGCGCGCCATTCCACCAAGAAGTTGGCGCCTGAACCGCCTTTGGTGTCCGATTCCTTGACGATGAAACGGGTGGAAGCCATGGGCTTGAGGGTTATGGGTTGGGTCAGGTAACTTTTAATGAGCTTGCCGTCAGAATCATAATAATCCGCCCTGGTAAGGGTAATGGCCTGGCTGGGATCGGTGTTGCGGAGGCTGAGAATGCCGGTCAGAAGAATTTTCCGTTCATAATCACCATAATAGACATGGGAGTATACCGGTACATAAACGAGTTGGCCTCTGGAGAACCCCTCCTCGGGCGCCGCCTGGGCTGCGGGTAAAGGAAGACCCAGGAGCGCCAACAGGCAGATGACAAAAAAGAACCAAAACCGGGTTGGCAGATTCATATCGTTGTCTCCTTTGCGGTTATTCTGAATCAATGGGCTTCCGACGAGAGTAAGGCTCCGGAAATCTCCTTGAACAGATCGGTCAGGCGAATCAATCCGGCTACTTTGTTGTCCTCCAGCACCGGTATCCTTTCCACGTTTTCCTGGAGCATCAAAGACAGAGCTTTTACCAAAGAATCGCTGCTGGCCACGGTGACCTTAAAGGGACTCATGACTTCGCTCACCGGCTTTTGGGCCTGTTTCTTTAATTCAGGTCCTACCAGGTCCTTCCAGGATAGCGCCGCTCCTCCAGGCCCTCCTAAAATATCGCCTTCCAGTCCCCGGACGATGTCTTTCAGGGTTATGATGCCGAGAAGCGCATATTTCTCATCAAAAACCAGGACCGCCCGGGGTTCGAATGAGCCCTCAAATTTTATCGCCGCTTCCCGGACAATAATCACCGCCTGGTTCAGGGTGAACCAATAAGGGACATGGGGGTAATCCTCTAAGGGGATCATCAAATCTTTGACTATCTTCTCATAAGACATAAAATCCTCCCATAATTTCCGATTTTGATCCAAATTTAAGCAAAAGTATTTTATCTTCCTCAGGGTAAGTCAAGGGGAAAACGGCCAACGCCTCCCCCATTTTTCCCAGGCTTAAAAACGTCCCATCTTAACAAAAAATTAACGGCACCAACCTACATTTTAACAGAGATTTAATATCCCCCATGCTATGTTTCTCCCGTATTCACTGCTGCGGCAGCATGGACAACGCCGCAGTGCACGGCGACAACCGAAATTCCCATATAAAAGCCGAACCCGTCGCGAGGCGGAAAAAGAGAGTCACATGTCCCCATAAACTCAGATGGCCGGGGTCCCTGGGATAAAGCCTCCCAGGTTCCGTGTTTTCAAGGAATGACAATGCTTCCCAAACCAAGTCACCAGTTGATTAAGTCCGCATGGATGTTGGTCCACTCTTATCTTAAGTACCTCGCGCACGACCCCACCTCTCTGCCCCAAGTCTAACACCAACAAGTATCGTATACACCAGGCCAAACCAACCCCCGCGCTGCCGGGGCGGACCCGAAAGGTTTCCTCAACGAGGAATGGTCGGCTTGCCGGGAAAAGGGAAGTTCGGTTTTTTCCTTTTCCTCTCTGAGCGATAGCGTTCTCTTCCTGAACTATGAGTTCTGAGGGAAATAGCCCCTGAAACGGGCATTCCCGATTGTTCCCCCTTCAGTTCTGCCATGGAAGGGTTGGCTTAGGGTGAATTGTTCCCATCCATCACCCTCTATATCGAGGTCCGCTGCTCCGGCAGCATGGACGACCCAGCGATGCAAGGCTCCAGACCCGGGCCTGCAGGAATCTCTGGGAAAACCTTTATGAAAACCATTTGATCGGAGGTTTCCATGTCAGAACCCAAAAGAGTTAAGGAATTGATGATTCCCCTGGAAGATTACCCCCACATCCCCTACTGGTTCACCCTCCGTCAGGCCATGGCCATTGTGCGGGAGGCGAACATTAAATTTGAAGGTACCTTTGAGCCCCGGGCGGTCCTGGTTTTTGATGAAAAGTACCAGCTCATGGGCATCCTGACCCTGCGGGACATCATCAAGGGGCTGGAGCCGCGGTTCATGCATGAGACCGCGCTGGTCAAAGCCGACCCCAACCTGGCGTTGCTCATGGGTGATCTCTTCGGGCCCGGCCTGAAGGAAGCTTCCCAAAAGCCGGTGAGCGAAGTCATGAGTCCCATCAAGATCACCGTGCAGGGCGATGACTCCATTGCCAAGGCTATCTTCTTGATGATCAAGGAAAACGTCGGGGCGATGCCGGTGATCCAGGACAGCAAGGTGGCCGGTATGATTCGCCTGAGCGATCTCTTCAAAGAAATTTCTGACCTGGTCCTGGGCGACTGAGTCTGATCCCGAACTTGCAAAGAATAGAAGGAGCTAACTGTCATGGTGGAAGATATTAAGAAAATGCCCGTAGGCGCCGGCCTGCCGGAGATGCCCGAAGAGATCAAACTGGCGCCCAAAAAGGTGGCGATTGATTACAAACGCATAATTTTTATCCTCTTAGGTCTGGGAATCTTTATCTTGTTTTATCTCATTCCTGGTCTGCCGGATGCGGTTGATCCGGGGGGAAAGGTCTTTAAGCTGCCCTGGGCGGGCAAGATGGCCATTGGCCTCTTTCTCATGGCCGGAATCTGGTGGGTCTTTGAGGTCATGCCCATCGGTGTCACCGCCATCGCCATCGGCCTGTTCCAGGTGCTCTTCTACATCCGTCCGGCCAAGGAGGCCTTGAGGGATTTCCTGGACCCCTCCGTCTGGTTCATTTTCGGCTCCGTGGTCATTGGCACCGCCTTCTCCGCCTCGGGTCTCACCAAGCGCATGGCCTACAAGATGCTCACCAGCGTGGGCGAAAGAACTAATTTAATCCTGCTGGGGGTCTTCCTGGTGACCGCCGCCATGACCCTGATTATGGCCCACACGGCGGTGGCGGCGGCCCTCTTTCCCCTGTTGATGGCCATCAATGCCCTGTACAGCGAATCCGACCAGCCCACCAAGTTCGGCAAGGGCCTGTTCATCGGCATGGCCTGGGCTGCGGGCGCCGGCTCCATCATAACCTTCCTAGGCGCCGCCCGGGGCGTGGCCGCAGCCGGCATGTTCAAACAGTTCACCGGCAACGACATCGGCTTCTTTGAACTCATCTATTATATGCTGCCCATCGGCCTCCTTATGGTTTTTTCCATCTGGCTCATCATCATCACCTTTTTTAAACCGGAGCGGGCGGTCATCGCGGGGCTCCGGGAAAAAGCCAGGAATTTGACCAAAGAACTGGGCCCCATGAACAACAAGGAAAAGTTCGTCATCTTCATGGTCCTCGGCATCGTGGGACTCTTCATGGCCAAGGCTTTTGTGCCCATGAAGGCCTTTACGGACCTGGACCGGGCCGGCATCATGCTGGTGGGCACGGTGCTCTTCTTCATGACTCGCACCCTCACGGTGGAGGACCTGGAGACCATCCCCTGGAACATTATCCTCCTGTTCGGCGGGGCCATGTCCATCGGCTTTTGCCTCTGGCAGACCAAGGCGGCGGAATGGCTGGCAGTGCACTGGCTCTCTTTCTTCCTCACCGCCCCCTGGCTGGTCTTTGTCCTGGGCATCGCCTTCTTCGTCCTGATCATGACCAACTTCATCATGAACGTGGCGGCCATTGCCATCGCCCTGCCCGTGTCCCTGGTCATCGCCAAATACTTGGGGGTGGCGCCCCACGTCATTCTGTTCGCCTCCCTGGTCACCGCGGGCATGCCCTTTAACCTGCTCATCGGCGCCGCGCCCAACGCCATCGCCTACGAGAGCAAGCAGTTCACCACCGGGGAATTTTTCGGCTACGGCTGGATTCCCAGCGTGGTGCTCATGGCGGTGCTGGCGGTCTTTGTTTATGTTATCTGGCCCCTCATGGGGATGCCGGTGCTGTTGCCCAAATAGTCTGACTGCTTTAGGGGGAGGAAACGGAAACGCCGGTTTCCTCCCCTGTACCTGTACACAGCGAGGAATGAAGGGGATTCAAAATGCGACAAAGACACGTTTCTTTTCTGTATATAGTAATCTTCCTGGCAATCGCCGGATTCCTGGCAGCCTCGGCGGTTTTGGCCGCCCCGGCCCCTGCCGGCGACCGCCTATCCATCTCCGGGCTGGTCACCGACCCCATGGGCAAGGGCCTCAAGGAAGTGGAAGTGGAGGTACTGGTGAACGGCCAGCATATCAAGCCTACGGGCAAAGAGGCCGAGATCTCTACCGGCAAGCCCGGCGGTTTTGTGGCGGATTTTATTTTGCCGCCGGGGACCCTGCCCGCCGCCAAGGTCGAGGTTAAGGCCGCCAAACCCTCCTGGAAGCCCATTCCGGCCACCCCGGTGAAGGTGGTGGAGGCCGGGGCCGACGCCCAGGGCAACAAGCTCTTCCAGGCGGCCCAAAACCTCACCTTAAACCGCACCATCACCCCGGGCTTCTGGATCGCCAGCCTCATCCTGCTGCTGGTCTATGTGGTCATTTCCCTGGAGTTGATGCACCGCACCCTGGTGTCCTTTCTCGGCGCGGCCCTCATCATCTTCATCACCTATACCCTGGGGACCTGGGATAAATCGTTTTACATCATCTCCTTTGACGAGGCCATCGGGGCCATCGACCTGAACGTCATCTTCCTGCTCATGGGCATGATGATCTTCGTGGGGGTGATGAAAAAGACCGGCATGTTTCAGTTCTTGGCCTATAAAGCCTATGCCATGGCCAAGGGTAATGTCTTCGTGCTGGTTTTGATTCTCCAGGTTATCACCGCGGTGGTTTCGGCCTTTCTGGACAACGTCACCACCATGCTGCTGATGATCCCGGTGACCATCGAGATCGCGGTCACCCTGAAAATTAACCCCCTGGTCCTGCTGATCCCCGAGGTCTTTGCCTCCAACGTGGGGGGTACCGCCACCTTGATCGGCGACCCGCCCAACATCCTCATCGGCTCCTATGCGAACCTGAGCTTCGGCCAGTTTGTCCAGAACCTGGCCCTGGTCTGCAGCGTGTGTCTCATAATCACCTCATTTTTCTTCCTCTGGTGGCACAAGAAAGACTACCTCAAGGCCGAAGTGAAGGATATACCCCGCACCATCGCTTATCTGAGAGAAGAATACCAAATTACCGATAAGAAACTGATGATTCAGAGCTTGATGCTGCTGGGCTTCACCATCCTGCTCTTTGCGCTGCATGGGTTCCTGCACATGCCAGTATCGGTGGCGGCCCTGGTGGGCTCCCTGATACTGCTGGCCATCTCCGGGGAGGACATCGTCGAGATGCTGGAGCATGAAGTGGAGTGGCCCACCCTGGTCTTCTTCATCGGCCTGTTCATGGTCATCGCCGGCGCCGAAGAAACCGGCCTGTTCCAGATGATCGCCAACTGGGTAAAAGACCTCTCCGGCGGCAACCTCACCACGGCCATCATCCTCGTCCTGTGGGTCAGCGCCATCGCCTCGGCCTTCATCGACAACATCCCCTTCACCGCCACCATGCTGCCCATCATCGCCTTCCTGAACCAGACCATTCCCGGGGCGGAGTCCGGGGTGCTCTGGTGGTCCCTGGCGCTGGGAGCCTGTTTAGGGGGCAACGGCACCATGATCGGGGCCTCGGCCAACGTGGTCACCGTGGGCCTGGCGGAAAAGGCCGGCTACCACATCTCCTTTATTACTTACATGAAGGCCTGCTGGTGGCCCATGATGATCACCGTTACCATTGCCATGGTCTATCTGCTGATCGCTTATTGATGCCTGATTTTTGTAGTTTTTGACCAAAGAACCTGATAAAAAAGGACAAATGCTAAAAAGTCCTCAGAAGAAAGGATAAGCAAGCCAGGGGAAGCCTGGCCAAGCAGCGAAACATAAGCAGTCGAGAATAATAAGGCCTGTCGGGTGGAGTCTGTCAACCCGGTAGGCCTTTGTCTTTTTGCGGCGAAACGGGAAATGTGGAGAATATGGAGGAATAACCATGTGTTGGCCAAGAAACCTGGCGGTTAAAGTTCTGATAACAGTTTTCCTGGGTCTATGCAGTTATCCCCTGCCGGGGGCGGCGGCCCCGCCGGAGGCGGGCGACAGGCTGACGGTGTCCGGATTCATTGCGGACGCCCAGGGCAAGGGGGTCAAGGA
>PEWM01000067.1:0-309 GCA_002779455.1 Deltaproteobacteria bacterium CG07_land_8_20_14_0_80_60_11 | reverse complement strand
GCCTGCGGGGCGAGACGAGCGGATCGAAACCGGTAGTCAAGGGGGCTTTGTGGGACGCTATCAGCTGCCCCAGGGAACCCTGCCGGCCACGGCGGTAAAAATCCGGGCGCTGCGGCCGAGCTGGCAGACTCAGGAGTCGGAGGTCCTCAAGATTGTGGGGGCAGGGAGTGATACGGCCGGCAACCGGCTCTTCCAGGTCCAGGCCGACCTCACCTTAAAACGCCAGATCACCCCGGCCTTCTGGATCGCCAGCTTTGTACTCCTGGTGGTATATATCCTCATCGCCGCGGAGTTGATGCATCGGACCCT
>PEWM01000205.1 GCA_002779455.1 Deltaproteobacteria bacterium CG07_land_8_20_14_0_80_60_11 | reverse complement strand
CAGAGCCGGCCAGGCGCCCGGTTCCCCAAATATTTTTCTCAAAACCATTGCCTCTTTAGGCATTTTATGGTTATTTTGATAGATTAAAACCAAAGCAAGGGAACCCTTTCATGGAACTCCAAGGGCAAGTGTATAAGTTCGGCGACGACGTCAACACCGACGAGATCATTCCGGCCCGGTATCTCAACACCTCCGACCCGATGGAGCTGGCCAGGCACGCCATGGAGGACGCGGACCCGGAGTTTGTCAACCGGATGCAGCCGGGGGATTTCATCGTGGCCGGGAAAAATTTCGGCTGCGGCTCCTCCCGGGAACACGCCCCCATCGCCCTCAAGGCCGCGGGCCTCGCAGGGGTGATCGCCGGGAGCTTCGCCCGGATCTTCTACCGCAACGCCTTCAACATGGGCCTGGCCATTTTCGAGTGCCCGGAGGCCACGGCCCAGATTGAGGGCGGCCAGAAAATCAGCGTCGACATGGACACCGGAGTCATCACCGACCTGACCACCGGGAAAAAATACCCCAGCCAGGCCATTCCCCCCTTCATGCAGGAACTGCTGACCGACGGCGGTCTCATGGCCTTTGTCAGAAAGCATCTGGAGGCGAAATCAGCATGACTTCTTATAACATCGCAGTCATCCCCGGGGACGGCACCGGCCCGGAAGTGGTGGCCGAGGGCATCAAGGTCCTCAATGCCGTGGCAGGTCCCGCGGGGCTCAAATTTGACTACACCTATTACGACCTGGGCGGCAAGCGCTACCTGCGCACCGGCGAGACCCTGCCCGATTCGGTGATCGCCGAGCTGCGGCAGTTCCAGGCCATCTACCTGGGGGCCATCGGCCACCCGGACGTGGCGCCGGGCATCCTGGAGAAAGGCATCCTGCTGAACGCCCGCTTTGCGCTGGACCAGTACATCAACTTGCGGCCCGTGATCCTCTATCCCGGGGTGGAGACGCCCCTGAAAGACAAGGGCCCCGAGGACATCGATTTCGCGGTGGTGCGGGAGAACACCGAGGGCCTCTACGCCGGGGCCGGGGGCTTCCTGAAATACGGCACCCCGGACGAAGTGGCCGTCCAGGAGTCCATCAACACCCGGAAGGGGGTGGACCGCTGCCTGAAGTTCGCCTTCGAGCTGACCCGGAAGCGCAACCGGGCCAAGAAGCTCACCCTGGTGGCCAAGACCAACGTCCTTACCTTCGCATCGAATCTGTGGTTCCGGGCCTTTGAGGCCATGGCGCCCCAGTACCCGGACGTGACCACCAACTACGCCCACGTGGACGCCACCTGCATGTGGTTTGTCAAAAACCCCGAGTGGTTCGACGTGGTGGTGACGGATAATTTGTTCGGCGATATTATCACCGACCTGGGAGCGATGATTCAAGGCGGCATGGGGGTGGCCGCCGGGGGCAACATTAATCCCGAAGGGGTGTCCATGTTCGAACCCATCGGCGGCTCGGCCCCCAAATATACCGGCCTCCAGGTGGTCAACCCCCTGGCCGCCATCGCCGCGACCCAGATGATGCTGGAGCAACTGGGGGCGGCTAAGGCCGCGGCCGCGGTGGAGGCCGCCATCAAGCGCACCGCCGCCAACGACATGCTGAGCATGGCCGCGGGTAAGATG
This sequence comes from Deltaproteobacteria bacterium CG07_land_8_20_14_0_80_60_11, assembly GCA_002779455.1. Taxonomy (GTDB): domain Bacteria; phylum Desulfobacterota; class Desulfobaccia; order Desulfobaccales; family 0-14-0-80-60-11; genus 0-14-0-80-60-11. The sequence continues at coordinate 6,811 of PEWM01000205.1, read as the reverse complement.
GGCCTCAACACCAGCCAGGTAGGCGACAAGGTCGCCCAATACGCGGTGGAAATGATATAATTGATAGTGAGCAGTGAGCAGTGAGCAGTGAGCAGTAAGCAGTAAGCAGTGAGCAGTAAGCAGTAAGCAGTGAGCAGTGAGTGGTGAGTGGTTAGCTTAAAGCAAAATGGCGAAAGGGTTTTTTAGCTGAAAGCTGATTGCTGAAAGCTGATAGCTATAATCCCAGGAGATTTGCAAACATGGGCGGTTCATACAAGGTCGCGGTAGTCGGAGTCACCGGGGCGGTGGGACAGCAGATGGTGGCCTGTTTGGAAGAACGGCGGTTCCCGGTGTCTCAGTTATTCCCCCTGGCCTCGGAGCGGTCTCTGGGCAAAAAAGTCACCTTCCTGGGCAAAGAGATCCCGGTGGAGGTGTTGTCGGAGGATTCTTTTGACGGGGTGGAGATCGCCCTGTTCTCCGCCGGGGGCGGCATCAGCAAGGAATACGGCCCCATCGCCGCCCGGGCGGGGGCGGTGGTGGTGGACAACTCCAGCGCCTGGCGCATGGACCCGGACGTCCCCCTGGTAGTCCCGGAGGTCAATCCGCAGGACATCGGCCTCTATACCCAAACCGGCATTATCGCCAACCCCAACTGCTCCACCATCCAGATGGTGGTGGCGTTAAAGCCCCTGCACGACGCGGCGCAAATCAAGCGGGTGGTGGTGTCCACCTACCAGGCGGTCTCCGGCACCGGCCAGAAGGCGGTGGATGAACTGGCGGAGCAGGTACGGGCTTTGCTGTCCTGTCAGGCCACCAAAAATAAAATCTACCCCCACCGGATCGCCTTCAACTGCCTACCCCACATCGACGTCTTCCTTTCGAACGGCTACACCAAGGAAGAGATGAAAATGGTCAACGAGACCCAGAAGATCATGGGGGACGACAGCATCCGGGTGACGGCCACCACCGTGCGGGTGCCGGTGTTTTACGGGCACTCGGAAGCGGTGAATATCGAGACGGCGCGTAAGCTCACGGTGGCGGAGGCCCGGCAGATTTTGGCGGCGGCGCCCGGGGTGAAAGTGGTGGATAACCCGGCCCAAAACGAGTACCCCATGCCCCTGGACGCCGCGGGCCAGGACCTCACCCTGGTGGGGCGCATCCGGGAGGACTTCAGCATCGCCAATGGCCTGAACTTCTGGGTGGTGGCCGACAACCTGCGCAAGGGGGCCGCGACCAACGCCGTCCAGATCGCCGAGATTTTGATCCGGGATTATTTGAGAAAATAGCGGTCAGCGGTCAGCGGTCAGCTAAAAATGTATTAAGGAAGGGTCGTGATTTTCTTTACGCTGATAGCTGACGGCTGAAAGCCGACTGCTCCAAAGGAGCAGCCGATGCGCATCATCGCCGGCGCCTTCAAGGGCCGCCGGCTGGCCCCGGTGAAAGGCCAAATCCGGCCCACGGCCGCCAAGGTCCGGGAGGCGGTGTTCAGTATCCTGGGGCCCGCGGTCTTGGGTGCGAAAGTGCTGGACCTGTTTGCCGGCACCGGCGCCCTGGGGATCGAAGCCTTGAGCCGGGGCGCGGCCGTGGCCGTCTTCGTGGAGGACCACCCCGAGTCCTTGAGGGTGCTGCACCGCAACCTCGAGGCCCTGGGGCTCACGGACCGGACCACGGTCTGGCCCCTGCCGGTTACCGCGGCTTTGAAGAAACTGGCCGGCCGGGGCGAGCGCTTCGGCCTGGCCTTCCTGGACCCCCCTTACGCCGGCGGGGACGCGGCGGCGGCCTTGAGCGCCCTGGCCGAACTGTCCCTCCTCCTCCCCGGGACCCGGGTGGTGGTGGAGCACAGCCGCCGGGAGGACCTGCCGGAGGCGTGCGGCCCATTGCGGCGCCTCGAGGTGCGGCGCTATGGCGACACCCAAGTGGCTTTTTATCTGGTGGCAGAACCAGCCCGACAGGAGCATGACTAACTGATGCCCGATATCGCCGTCTACCCCGGCTCATTCGACCCCATCACCAACGGCCATCTGGACCTGATCCAGCGGGCTTTGAAGATCTTTGACCGGATCATCGTGGCGGTGGCTACCAACGCTTTTAAGAAGTCTCTGTTTACCATAGAGGAGCGGATGGAGATGTGCCGGGTGTCCCTGGCGGATTACCCCATGGTCTCCATCGACACCTTCGACGGCCTGCTGGTAAAATACGCTACGAGCCAAAAAGCCCGGGCCATCCTGCGGGGGCTCAGGGCCGTCACCGATTTCGAGTACGAATTTCAGCTGGCCATGATGAACCGCCGGCTGGAACCGGAAATTGAGACGGTGTTTCTCATGACCGGCCTGCGCTGGATCTTTCTGAGCTCCAGCATCCTCAAGGAAGCGGCCGTGCATGGCGGCGACATCGCCGGCATGGTGCCGGAAATCGTGTTTCACAAACTACGGGAAAAATTCGGCTTAAAGTAAGGGGCGGAGCCAGTGCGCATCTGCGTGATCGACGGCCAGGGGGGCGGCATCGGCGCGGCGCTCATCAAGCGTCTGAAAGAGGTCTACCGGGAGGAACACGAGGTCATCGCCCTGGGCACCAACGCGGTGGCCACCGCCCAGATGATGAAGGCCCGGGCCAACCGGGGGGCCAGCGGCGAAAATGCCATTGTCCGCACCGTGGCCACGGCCGACGTCATCTTAGGCTGCCTCTCCATTGTCCTGGCCAACTCCATGATGGGTGAAGTGACCCCCAAGATAGCCGCCGCCATTGCCTCGGCGCCGGCCCGGAAAATTTTGCTGCCCCTGACCCAGGAGGCGGTGGAGATCGTCGGCCTGACCCCCGAACCCCTCCCCCACCTGGTGGACAGAATCGTCAGCCAGAAATTAAAGGAGATGATCGACCATGTGTGAAGCGACCGCATACCTGTTGAAAAACGGCCAGGAGGAACTGATCCTCAAGGATGTGGACGTCGTCGAACCGGATGGCGACAGCGTCAGGATCGTCAATATCTTCGGGGAACAGAAGGTGCTGAAGGCCGAAATCCACAGCCTGAACCTGATCAACCACAAGGTCCTGCTGGTGGAGAAGGCATAGTTTTCCGTTGGGAGGCCAGGGGTTGTGAGGGCGAAAAGGGGGAAAGGTAAGAGCTTCAAAAATGGCGGTCATTCGGAGGAGCGGGGGTTACCGCGCCCCCACAGGAAATTCCCAATTGGTGGCACAGGCTTCCAGCCTGTGCAGCACCGGCGGGCCGCCGGTGTTACCAGGAAAATTGTATAATGAAACTGACTTATGATCCCCGTTATAACATCGCTTATATCCGGCTCCAGGAAAAAACGGCGGGAGTGGAGACCATCCGTATCAGCGATGAACTCAATGTGGATTTGGCTCCGGACGGCACGGTTTACGGCATCGAATTGCTTAATGCCAATGCCCAGTTGTTAACCGAGGACCGGGGCAAGCTGGTCATTATCAACGAAGCTTTGGGGGGCCGCCGGGAAATCAATTTGGCTGAGCCGGAATTAAGGTAGGGCAGGAATTCCCCACCCTACCTCTTCAGCTTGGGAAATAGAGAACCGCTGCCCCGGTGGTTCACGGGCCGGCGAGGGTGCCGGCCCGACTTTTTTTCACCAAAAACCAAGAACCAAAAACTAAAAACCCGCTTTACTGCACCTTGACGTACTTGCCGCCCTTGACTTCCAGCAGGTAAACCCCCTCGGTGCCGGCGCGCACCACGTCGTGCTCCTTATTAAAGGAGAGTTTGCCGGTGACGCCGTCGAAGTCTTTCAGGTTATCCAGGTATTTTTTGATGCCTGCCGCAGTGGGTCCATCCTTCTTCATGCCTTCCAAGAGCATGGAAGTGGCATCGTAGTGGAGGGCCGCGAACATGATGTTCACCGGATCGTTGTTCTTTTTGGCCAGATCGAAGTATGCTTTCTTGAAGGCCTGGTTCTTCGGGGTGTTGTATTCTTCGTCGTATTCACCCCCGATCAGATGGCCTTCCGCGTCCGGGCCGGCCAGCTGGATATAGACCGGGTCCATATCGCCGTAGACTCCTAAAATTTTCTGCTTCATGCCCAACTGCCGGGCCTGGGCCGCGGCTGGGGCGGTTTCCGGGGTATAGCCGGGGATAAACAGAATGTCCGGGTTGGCGCCCTTAATCTTGGTGAGCTGGGCCTTGAAATCCCGGGAGCCCCGCATGAAGGACTCCGTGGCCACCACCTTGATGCCGTGTTTTTCAAAGAACTTGGTGAAGAGATCGGCGCAGCCCTTGCCATACGGCTCGTTGGAGAAAAAAATGGCCACGGTCTGGGGTTTCCAGGTTTTGGCCACGTAATCGGTGAGGACCTGGGCCTGCTTGTCGATGCGGGAACAGCCGCGGTAGAGATAATCGCCATAGCCGCTGAGCTTGGGGGTGGTGGCGGTAGGGCTGATCTCCACCACTTTGGCGTCATTGGCGATTTTCCCCGCCGCCATCATGCCGCCGGAGGTCATGGGGCCGACGAGGGCCACCACTTTGTCCACGTTGATGAGTTTTTGCACCGCATTCACCGAGGCCGCGGGGGAGTCTTTCTCATCTTCGAAGCTCACTACCACCTGGCGGCCGTTGATGCCGCCGGCCTTGTTCACCTCAGCCACGGCCATTTCCACGCCTCGTTGGGAGGGGATGCCGTGCTCGGCCCCCACGGACAACCGCAGCACCGAGCCGATCTTGATGGGCTCGGCCCCGTAGGCCAGGCCGGCGGTTAACAGCGTAATGGCCATACCCAACACCAAAATCTTGCGCACCATCGTCATTTCTTCATCCTCCTTATTTTTTCCTTATAGGCTATTTCCGGCGAGAAGAAAATTAAAAATATGAGCTAAGCCTCATTCGCCATCATCCCTGGTTATTAATCCGAGCCTCAAACAATTAGCTGGGATGTCGGGGCGGGTTTAAAACCCGCCCCGACCCGCATAGTTTCAGTCATTGCCTCCGGCGCCCAGCTCCTTTAAGGTAATCCTGGCGTTGATGCCCAGGTGGTCCGCCAGGTGGCGCCGGGCCCGGCGGCACAGGCATTCCAACGCCTTGATTTCGTCCGAGAAAAATACCTCCTCCACCGTCAGTTCGATGTCCAGGATTTCCAGGCCCTCCTCCGAGACCACCCGATGACGGAATTTGGGCGGGTGTCCGCCTAAGGCCTCCCGGATCAGGGCGCCCACCTGGTCCGGGTGGACCTTGATGCCCCCCACGGAGAAGATGGGATCCGTGCGGCCGGTGATCTCTCCCAGGCGGGCCAGGGTGCGGCCGCAGGCGCAGGGTTCTTGTAAGAGCGACGTCCGGTCGCCGCTCCGGAAACGGACCAGGGGGAAGGCCACGGTGCTGAGCGTGGTGATCACCAGCTCCCCGGTGGCGCCGGGGGGCGCCGGGTTACCGGTCTCGGGATCGATGATCTCCGGATAGAAATGGTCTTCCGAAAAATGCAGCCCCCCGTCGGCGCCGCAGCTGAAGGCCAGGCCCGGCCCCATGACCTCGGTGATGCCATAGGCCGTGGCGCACTTAACCTGGAACCCCGCCTCGATCTCCCGGCGCACCTCCGGAGGAAGCGGCGAGGCCACCAGCAGGGCCTGCTTGAGGCTTAATTCTGCCGGAGACAGGTTCATGCGGGCCATCACCGTCAGGAGGTGCCGGGCCAGGGGCGGCGTGGCCACCAACACCGAGGTTTTGTAGTCCCGCATCACCATGAGTTCTTTGGCGAAGTTCAGGGTGGCCGGCGGGATCACCGAGGCCCCTAAATATTCGGCCCCGGCCTGGAGGTCCCGGCGCCAGTTGGCCAACCCGGGGGGGAGGATTATCTGTAAGATGTCTTCCCGAGTCACTCCGGCGGCCACGTACAAACGGGCCAGGAGCTCCAGCCAGAGTTTCAAGTCCGGGGCGGCATAGCCCACCACCAGGGGCTTTTCCGTGGTGCCGGGGGAGGACAGGATGCGGACGATGTCCCGAAGGGGCACGGCGAACAGGCCGTACGGGTAATTTTCCGACAGGTCTTCCCGGGTGGTGCAGGGGAGACGGGCCAGATCATTCAGGCTCCTGATGTCATCCAGGTTCAGGCCCAACCGGTCGAACTGGCGGCGGTAAAACTTCACCTGACGGTAAGCCCGGGTGAGGGTGCTCTGGAGACGCTCCAGTTGGAGCAGTTCCATTTCCCCCCGGTCCATGGCCTCAATTTCCGGTTGGCGCATGTGCCTTACCTCCCTGATTAGTGAGCAGTGAGCAGTGAGCAGTGAGCAGGAAAAAACTCGCCTTCAAACTGCTTAATGTTACGAAAAGTTCCTTGAAGCTTGTGTAGGACACCCGCCCTCGGGTGTCCCGGCACAGGCTAGAAAGCCTGTGCTACCGGCCTTTTCATTGTTTTGAGAGAGCCAAAGGCTCATGGGCGACTGTCCTGAGTAATGTAGGGTGGGCACTGCCCACCATAACCCGGTGTAACTTTTCATGCTTTGTGGGTGGGCCATGGGCCCATGAGGAACTGTTCTGAAAAGTTCCTCAGCACAGGTTGAAAACCTGTGCTACCATATCTTTTCATGTTTTACGGTTGGGCCAAAAGCCCATGAGGAACTGCTCACTGCTTACTGCTTACTGCTTACTGCTCACTGCTCACTTTAACGGCCTTACCTGCCTTCGGTGAACTCCTTGTAGTCCCGGCCCAGGTAGGCCCGGGTCACCTGGCGGTCCTGGAGCAGGTCGGCGGCCGGCCCGCTTAAGATGATGCGGCCGGTTTCCAGGACGTAGGCCCGGTCGGCCACCTTGAGCGCCACCCGGGCGTTCTGCTCCACCAGGAGAATGGTCACTCCCTCTTGCCGCAACTGGCTCAGCCGG
>PEWM01000249.1 GCA_002779455.1 Deltaproteobacteria bacterium CG07_land_8_20_14_0_80_60_11 | reverse complement strand
AATAAATTGGCGTTTCTCTACCGCCGATGCCAGGATAAAGCTGAAGCGCCTTTACCCGAAACTTTAAATGGTACATGGTACTAGTAAATCCGCCTCCAGGCATTCTCATGGTCAAATTCTGGGGCTCAGCATAGCTGGTTGAAATGTGCATACTGGCAGGATTCCATCCAAGGAAAGCCCCCGGATAACCGCAGGGTCTCCGCAAGACCTCCCGCTTCGGCCCCCCAGAGTATCCCTTTAGTTTTCCACCGCAAAATCATCCGCCCATCCGCCTCAGACAGACTTGGGGGAGGCGGGTGGGGGGGGGAGCACGGGAAACGGGGTCCCCTTGTGCACCTCCCCTTCGACCCAGCAGTGCTGCTTCTTCATATCCGCCAGGAGTTCCTCACCCCGCATCAGCAGCTGCCAGACCCGGCGCCGGAAGGAACTGGCCGGGGGGCTCTCTTTGGCCAGCAATTTCTTGAAGTAGGGATATTGCAGGATCTGGTCGAAGAGATGACAGCATTTTTGGAACAGGTCGGGATAGAAATACGGCAACTGGTGCTGGTTTTCCTCCAGAAAGGCCACGGCCAGGGCCAGGCGGCGGCTGGGGCCCAGCCCCGGCTGGCGTTTCCCGGGCTGGGCCAGCTTTTCCAGGGGCTGGAGCTGCAGCACCTGGTTCAGGTAGGCCAGGCGCTGCACCACCTCCCGGTGCAACTCCCGGTGCTTGGCGAACACCTCCCGGTAGTCCCGGTGCGACAGGTAGCTGTTCAGCAGCTTCTTGGTGGCTTCGAAGGTCTCCTGGCCATAGGCCTCCAGCCGCCGCTGATTCTTGGCGAGCCAGGCCGACAGGAATTTGAGGCGCTCCTCGTGGGTCTTGGTGGAGGTGATGAGGTCGCTGCGCCGGTAGGTGATGGAACCGGTGTGCTCACCCCGGACGATATCGGTGAGCTCTTTCAGGGTCCGCTTGGTGTCCTTCAAGATGTTGAGGTTTGCTTCCCGGCCGCCGTGGTCCGGATGGATGATTTCCTGGCGCACAATGGACATGGCCCGGTCCTCCAGGACATTGTAGCGGTTGTACTTATGCTGCTGGTAGGTCACCTTCAGAATCACCACCCGCCGGCCGGGGTCCACGTAAAAGCCGCCTGCTTCGAGATGGGGGTTCGCCTCCGCCAGCCCCGGCGATAGCGGGATGAGGGCGACCTTTTCCACCAGCGGATACCGCTTCTGCTCGAACCCCGACAGGCTGGTGATGGTCCGATCCGAGGCGCCCAGCACCTTGATGAGGTACTGGTCCTTGAGGCGGCTCAGCCGCCGGGCGAACAGCGCCCCGGAGGTCCGGCGCTCCGAGGCGATGGGGAACCCGTACAGTTCCATGAGGAACTGGTAGACGAATTCCCGTTCCCGTTCATAGGTGGCGCTGTCCAGCTTTTTGAACTTGCCCAGCCTGCGCCCCAGGGCCTTGAGTTCGGTGTCCAAATCCGAGGGAAAGGAACCGTAGACCCCCAGGAGGCGGAAATTTCCCGCCTCATCCCGGGCCACCACGTGGGCCCGGTCCATGTGGACCAGAAAGCCCAGCAATTCTTCATAGTGCGCCAGGTCGGTGATATCCCGGGCGCCCAACTGCTGCTTGCAGGCTGGCCGGTGATCCCGGTCCAGGTGGGGCATGATTTTGTCCAAATTTTCCCGGCCAGACCGCTGCTTTTCTTCTTCCGGGGGATGGAGGAGATCGAACTGGAAGATTTCCTCCTGGTAGGAGAGGGCGCGGTTGAAGGCTATCATGCTGAAGCTCGGCAGATGCTTGTATTCCGAGAAATTCTTTTCAAAGGAAGGCAGGAGCTCCCGGGGCTCGATGAGGGGATAGGAGGCGTCATACGGGGCCAGCAGCCCCAGGCGGATATGGGTGTATTCCAGGAAGTCCTTGAGCAGGTTGCGGTCCCGGATGGCGGCCGGCTCTTTCCGGTACGCCGCCAGGGGGAGGCCGTCCAGTTTTACCTCGCTGAAGAATTCCCGGGTACGCGCCATTTAACCTGCCATAATTTTGATATGCACCTTGCGGGTCCGGGGCCCGTCGAATTCGCAGAGAAAGACCCCCTGCCAGGCGCCCAGGACCAGGCTGCCGTGGCTCACCAGCACGGTGAGCTGCGCCCCCATGAGGGAAGCCTTGATATGCGCCGGGGAATTGCCTTCAAGGTGGCGATAGGCCTCCTTCTCGCTGATGATCCGGTTCAGGACCATGAGGATGTCGGCCTGGACACTCGGGTCGGCGTTTTCGTTGATGGTCAGACCCGCGGTGGTGTGCGCCTGGAAGATGTGGCAGACGCCTTCCGTAACCCCGCTCAGGCGCACCAGTTCCTGGATCTGGCCGGTTAGTTCGACCATCTCGGTGCGGTGGTTGGTGCGCACGCTCAAGGTGTGGATCATACTCACCCCCGGATAAGCCGCGATTCACCGGGCGTGGCCACCAGGCCCGATTTAATTTCAGGCTCCCGGGGTTGCTTAACCTCCCAGGCCAGGTACACGGCATACTGCACCAGGCTTTTCAGCAAAGCGTTTTCCCCGCAGAGGGCGCTCCGGTCCGGGTCGGCCAGGTCGGCCGCCGCCGCCCGGACGGCCCGGGAATCCTCCTCCCGGCCTTCCAGGTGCAGGTAGTAGGCCGTGGTCAGGAGGCGCCGGCGCCAGACGGCCCGGCTCTCCATGGGGTAGAGGGCTAGGGTGGCTTCCTCCAGCACCCCGTCGGTTCGCACCTGCTTTTGCTGATCCGACAACACCAGGGGACTGTCCTCCACCTCCTGGAGTTTCGTGAGCCAGGGGGCAATTTCCTCCGGCACCGGCAGAAAGGAGTGAAACAGCGGGTCCAGGGCCAGATGCCGGCAGTGCTCCAAGAGCCGCGGCAACTCCTGCGGGGAGGGGGCCGGCAGTTCCTGGCCCAGCTTCGGGGCGGCCGTGGGATGACCCCAGTGCCGGAAGATTTTCTCCCGCAAGGCCCCATATTGGGCGGCCCCGGAGCCGGCCTTATGGGCGTACGCCTCCTCCAGCAGGCGCACCGCGTAGGCCGGGGGCGGGGAAAGCCAGTGGTCCAGGCCCTCCTCCCGGAACCGCTCCCAAACCTCCACCTGCTCCTTGCGCTTCAGGGACAGGAGCACGCACTCCCGGAAGCCTACCTGGTCGCTGACCCGAGCCACCAGAAAGTTGCCGCCCAGGACCTCGGGAGGCCCCTCCAGAATTACATAGCTTTCGCCGGCGCCGAAGGTGGGGGAGACGAAGACCTTGGCGGCCCCGGGCCGCGGCGCGCCGAAGCTCGCCTCTTCCCGGGGCAGGAGATCGGGAGCCATTGCCACCCCCCGGGTTTTGAGCCGGTGCAGGGTTTTTTTCAGGGCCTTGCGCCGGACCTTGTCCCGGGCCTCGCCGAAGAGCGCCGCCAGCAGAGGCGGTATGGCCGGGTGGCTCAGCGCCCCCATGGCCGCCATGAGGTGGACGTCCCAGTCAGGGTCCTCCCGGTCAACAGTGACCTGAGCCTGCAGTGCGGCCGGCTCGCCTCCCGCCTCCAAAGCCCCAACCAGCCCGGCCACCTGGTTTTCCAGTCTGGCCCGGGCCGAAGGCGACAGGGCCGCCGGCTCGGCGGCGCCTCGGGCCTTAACCCTTTTCTGCCGCGCCATCAGGACCTGGCCGGGGGACCCAATTCGATGGCCACTTCGTCGGGCCGTCCCATCTCAGTCAGATAAACGTTGACTCTCTGGCCCGGGGGCAACGCCATGGCCCGGCCGACATAATCCGGCTGGATGGGCAGCTCCCGGCCGCCCCGGTCCACCAGCACCGCCAACTCGATGCGCCGGGGCCGCCCGTAATCGATGAGCGCGTCCAGCGCCGCCCGGATGGTGCGGCCGGTGAACAGCACGTCGTCCACCAGCACCACCTCCTGATCGTCAATGGACCCTGGCAGTTCCGTCTTGCCCACCAGGGGCTTGTGGCTGAGCTGGGTCCAATCGTCCCGGTAGAGGGTGATATCCAGCACCCCCACCCGCACCGGCTGGAAGGTCCGCCGGGCGATGCTGGCGGCCAGCCGCTGGGCCAAAAAGGCCCCGCCGGTACGGATGCCCACCAGCACCAGTTCCTCCCGGTTCTGATGGTTCGCCATGATCTCATCGGTAAGCCGCTCCAGGGTCTGGTTCAGTTCGCTGGCGGGCATGTCTAAGGTCTTGTTTGACGTCATGGAATGGTTACGCTCCCCTTTTCCCGCACCCGGCGCCTCGCGGTTGCGGAGCCGCAGCCTCTCCGGGTGGGAGATTCTGGGGCAGGTTCGAATGATGTCCCCCCTAGGCTACAAAATAACCGTGGGGGTTGCCAGCCTTTTGCCGGTGAACCTCGCTCCCAGGAAACCGCGGGCGGCGGCAACCTGGACGGCGGGCTCACCACCCGGCGAAAGGCAACTAGGTGAATTATTTTATGTTACCATGATTTCACCGATAAGACAAGGGAACCCTGGGGCCAGCTGGGGTTTCGGATCATGTTTGGTCTTTGAAAGAGATTGCGACTTTATCTGACTAATCAAAAAAGAAAAGCGACCCGAAGGCCGCCTTTGGCGAAGAAGGAAATTTTATTTAGATGCTAACTTTTACTGGGTTGTTAGGTCCAGCTCTTATGGATTAGCGGTCACATATAACTCATGTGTGCTTTTCCAAAATCCAAAGCCAAATTCTTCAAAAACGGTATCTCTGCCAAGCAATCCACAAAAAAGTGGGTGATATGGCAAGGTTGATAAAAGATGAATGGGGCAATTAATGACCTTACCGAATATTTCTAATTCTGCCATATATCTATAAGCAGCTACCCTGCCACCCCCGGTGTCAGTATTGACGGATGTCCCTTGGTCCCATGATGTTAACCCCAAAAGAGGGTAAAGGTCGGCCCTAAGCGTTGTAACACTGGCACCAGTATCAAAATATAATGGCAAATTAATCCGTCCACCCCCCGGAGTTAATAAAGTTACTTCTGCTATAGGCAACCATACTGAATTGCCATTCTGATCCTTAGCTTCATAGAATCGAATTGTTTGTTCAAAATCCTTTGATACCATATGTGAATGTCCATACGATGGGTTCTGCTGGGATAAATGTGACGAGAGGTTTTGATGTATCGCCAATCAGAGCAAGAAGGTCTGGCAACGTGGGAGCCGAGGCAATTATTTCATTATCACCAACACCTATCCATTGGCCAGCGTATATTTCCTGAATTGATTGGAGATTCTTGCTTAGCCAATCCATTTTATCTCCCTCTTTTGGTGAAGACCGATTGGCACGGATAACGGCTGCGTACCCTTCGTCAACAAAGCCTTCATGAAATTGCCAAACTTCAGCGGCCAAGTCTCTTTTTGCAGTTACATAGTTTTCAATTCCAATTTTATCAAGGTATTCCAGAATTTCCTCAGGAGACTTGGCCCCAGTTGACACCGATTCTATGGCTTTTCTTAAATTACCAATTATATCCTCAGTTACTCTCATTTTTTACCGCCTTTGTCCTTTCAACTAATAATTTGCCAATATTATGAGCATGAGGAAGGCTTAGCGTAACTGTCGCCCTTAAACGAGAAACCACCTTCGTTATTTTACCATCACGACCTGGAGGGGCAGGAATGGTTTCATAAAGTTGCATTACTATTTCATTACCAGTTGCCACTACTTGGCCAATGTCACAGTAAAAAGAAACTGCATTAGGCGATTGTTCAAAATATCGTTCTATCTCTGATCCCGTTGGCACTTTTTTTTCGCCGTTCATAATTATCTCCTTCAGACCTCAATTAAATTTATGAATGAATCCCCGAACGGCCTTCGTTCGGAAAACAATAATCATTTAGAAAAATTATATAATACCACCCACCTTTTTTCTGTCAAATGTTTTATATTACCTAAACAAAAATTCAACCACATATAGAACAAAGGGCCAGATTTTCAAAATGGCCTTCCACCTGGACCCATAAACCCCGTCGAGAACCCCGATCCCACCCGCTCGCGCTGCGCCCGTGCCCAAAACTATTGGCCGCCGGAGAAATCGGGGATATAATGAACCAAATTCACGCTGGTACCGATAAACTCACCAGAAACATCAGCCGATCATGACCCTGGAAGAAGCCCGCGAACTCTTGAGCCTGGGTCTCAAGGCCACCAAAAAGGAGATCAGAGCGGCCTATCGCCGGGCCGCCCGCCGCTGGCATCCGGACCGGGCCCCGGCTGGCGCCGAGGCAACCTGCCGGGCTCGGATGCAGCAGATTAACGCGGCCTACCAGCTGATAGTCCAATTCATCGAAGACTATCGCTACGACCTGGTTTCGAGCGACGGCCCCGAAGACCTCCAGAAGTGGTGGGCCGACCGCTTTGCGACCGGGGTGTGGGGCCCGCCGCCCCCGAAAGAACCGGAAGGCGGGGACGACTGATGCCGATTGGCGTGCTCCTGCTGGCGGTCCTCTGGTTCCAACTGGCCCCGGGGCCATTTGAGGTTGCGGCCGCGGCGGCGCCGGTCATCCGGGAAAACCTGGAATATCAAATAAGTCTGGGCCCGTGGTCGGATGTGGCCCGGGTTCACCTGGTGCTCAAGGAGTTGGAACCGGGACGTTACCTGGCGGAGTTTTCCGGGGCGGCCCAGGGGATGTGGCAGTTGTTGAGCCGGTGGCTGCCCGAGCGCTACCAGACCGAGATGGTCTTACGGGAGGGGCGGCTGTTACCGCTGGTTTACCGGGAAGAGTTTATCAGCCAGGGCCGGCGCGTCCTGAAAGAGTATCGCTTCGACCATGAGGGCGGCCGCCTGTCGCTCTGGCGCCGGGCCGGCGGCGGCGAGCCGGTCAAGAAATGGGAAGTGCCCCTGAAAGGCCCGGTGTATGACCTCTTGAGCCTGTTTTATAACGTCCGGCTGGGCGGTTTCGGACCGTTGCCCGGCGGCGCCACCCTGCGGGTCATGGTCCTGCCCACCCCTGCCCCCCAGGAGATGGTCTTCGTGATCGGCCCCGCCACCGGGATGGGCCGCAAGGTGATGCTGGACTACCGCCCGCCGGACTCCAAGACGGTGAACCAATATTTTATCTTTCTCAGCCCGGAGCAGGCGCCCACCCTGGCCTGGACCCGGGTAACCCTGTTCGGCAAGCTCGCCGGGCGCTTGTTGAACCCCGGCGAGATCAAGAAGGAGGGGCTGTTGGCCCTGCCCCCCGCCGCGGCTCCCGTACCTAAAGCCCAACCTTGAGGAACCCTGCCGCTTGAGAACTCGATCCCGCCAGGCCGGCCCCCTCCCCTTCCTGATCCTGCTGCTGCTGATTGGGCTTTGGCTGCCGGGGCATCCGGCCGTGGCCGCCCCGGCCCTCCTGGAGGAGTTGCGCTACCGGCTGGTGGTCCTGTCCATCCAGGATGCGGCCCGGGTCCGGCTCACCTTGAATCGCCTGGGGCCGGGACGGTTTGTGGCGGAGGTCATCGGCGAACCCCAAGGCCTTATAAAACTCTTGTCCGGCGGGCAGCGGGAACGCCTGCAGACCGAAATGGTCTGGCGCAACCACCGTCTCCTGCCCCTCATTTACCGGGAAGAGTCGTGGCGCCGGGGGAAACGCCGCCTGAAAGAATACCGCTTCAACTATTCCCGGGGCCGGCTGGAATTGTGGGAGTGGCACGCCGGCAAGGGTCTGTCGAAAAAATGGCAAACCAACCTCTCCGACCAGGTCTATGACCCCTTGTCCGCCTTCTACAATATCCGCCTGGGGACTATCGGGCCCACCCGGGAGGGGGAGACCGGCGCCATCCAGGGGATTCCCTATCCCCGGCCCGAAGCCATGGAGGTGCGCCTGGGAGCGACGACCGAGTCCGGCCTCAAGGCCATGGTTTCCCTGATCAACCCGGTCTTCGAGGATTCCCGGGGGGAAGTTTTTGCTTACGTGGATAAACAGTTGGTGCCGCACCAGGTCTGGACCACGGTCTCCGGCATCACCATCCGGGGGTGGTTGCTGCCGGAAAGTGTCATCATGGACCCTGGACTGCCGGGATTAAAAGCGCCGGGGCTGGCGGCCTCCCGTCGGCCCCCGGTGGAAGATCCGCCGGCAACCGCCGGCCAGGAGGAGAACCGGTGATTCACCCCCGGGACTGGTACGTGGAGATTGAGGGGCAGGGACCCGACTTGGTGCTGCTGCACGGTCTGGGGGCCTCGAGCTTTTCCTGGCGGCACAACCGGGCGCCTCTCTCCCGCCACTTCCGGGTGATCACCCCGGACCTGCCCGGGCACGGCCGCTCCCCGGCGCCGCTGGACGCCGACTACCGCGCCGAGGCCCTGGTCCGGGGCGTGGTGGATTTCTTGGACTGGCAGGGTCTCGACACCATCGCCCTGGGCGGCAACTCCCTGGGGGGCGGCTTGAGCCTGGTCCTGGCCCGGGAGCGGCCGGAAAGGGTTTCGGCCCTGGTGCTGCTGGCCCCCGCCGCGGCCCTCACCCGGATTCCCTATGCCTTTGGGCCGCTGCGCCTGCCGGTCCTGGGATACGCCGCCGCAATCCTCCTGGGACCCTGGTTGCTCCCCTGGTTCATGCGGCTGGTTTACTGCCACCCGGAACGCCTGATCCCGGAGGCGGTGGCGGGCTACGCTCCCCCTTACAAAAACCTCCGCCGCCGCCTGGCGCTGCGCCAGGTCTGCCGGGCCTTAGAGATTCGCCCCCTTGAGGAGATCGCCGCCCTGCTGCGCGGCCTCACTCAGCCCACGGCCCTCATCTGGGGAGCACAAGACCGCATCCTGCC
>PEWM01000083.1 GCA_002779455.1 Deltaproteobacteria bacterium CG07_land_8_20_14_0_80_60_11 | reverse complement strand
GTTTGGACATTGATAACTCCATAGAGTAGTGGTCAGTGGCCAGCAATCCTGTTCTGACCACTGACCACTGACCACTCTTTTTTACATCTCTTCCGGCTTAGGCCCCTTGACCACCCCGGTCTCCTTCAGGAAGTGGAGGCGGTTGAGGCCGTTGATAAAGGCCCGGGCGCTGGCGGTAATCACGTCCGGGTCCACGCCCTGGCCGGTGACCACGCGGCCGTCTTCTTCCAGGCGCACCGCCACCTCACCCTGGGCATCGGTGCCGCCGGTGATGGAACTCACCGCAAACTTGAGCAGCGTGCACTTGGACCCGGCCAGGTGGGTGATGGCCTTGTAGGTGGCGTCGATGGGGCCGTCCCCGAGCACCGAGTAGGGGCCGGCCAGTTGGCCGCCGATCTCCATTTTGACGTTGGCCGAGGGCCGGGCCATGGTCCCGGCGAGCACCACCAGTTCCATCAGCTTGAAATGTTCCGGCACCGACTTATAGATAACCTCGGTCTCCACCAGGCTGATCAGGTCCTCGTCGAACACGGTCTTTTTGCGGTCCGCCAGGCTCTTAAAGCGGGTAAAGACCCGGTTCAGCTCTTCATCGTTCAGATAGAAACCCATCTCCCGGAGCTTATTCTTGAAGGCGTGGCGGCCCGAGAGTTTCCCCAGGGGCATCGTGCTCTTCTTGATGCCCACGGTGGTGGGGGTCATGATTTCAAAGGTGCTGGCATCCTTGAGCACCCCGTCCTGGTGAATCCCGGACTCATGGGCAAAGGCGTTGGCCCCCACGATGGCCTTGTTGGGCTGCACCGGCACGCCGGACAGTTTGCTGGTCAGGCGGCTGGTGGGATAGATGTACTGGGTGACGATATCCGTGTAACAGTTCAGCAGGTCGCACCGGGTGGACAGGGCCATCACCACCTCCTCCAGGGAGGCGTTGCCGGCCCGTTCGCCCAGGCCGTTGATGGTCACCTCCACCTGGCGCACCCCGTTTACCACCGCGGCCAGGGTGTTGGCCACGGCCAGCCCCAGGTCGTTGTGGCAGTGGACCGAGAGAATGGCCTTGTGGAGGTTGGGGATGTTGTCCACCAGGTACTTGATCTTGGCCCCGAACTCCTCGGGGATGGCATAGCCCACCGTATCCGGGAAATTCAGGGTGGTGGCCCCCGCCTCGATGACCGCGGCAAAAACCCGGGCCACGTAATCCAGGTCGCTGCGGGAGGCGTCCATGGCCGAAAACTCCACGTTGGAGGTGTAGCGGCAGGCGTGCTTCACCGCGGCCACCGCCATCTCCAGCACCTCTTCCCGGGACTTGCGCATCTGGTGCTTCAGATGGATGTCGGAGGTGGAAATAAAGGTGTGGATCCGGGGATTGGTGGCCTCCTTGACGGCCTCCCAGCAGGCGTCGATGTCCTGCGCAAAGGCCCGGGCCAGGCCGGCGATCTGCGGTCCCCGGATTTCCCGGGCCACCGCCCGCACCGCCTCGAAATCCCCCGGCGAAGAAAAGGGGAAACCGGCCTCGATGACATCCACGTTGAGGAGTTCCAGGTGCCGGGCGATCTGCAGTTTTTCGTCCACGTTGAGATTGGCGCCGGGGGTCTGTTCCCCGTCCCTCAGGGTCGTATCGAAGATAAAGATTTTGTGTGCCATATGAAAACCTTTCAGTTAAAGGGTTCAGGTTGTTTAAGCTGGCGGCGCCGCACCAGCCCGCTCTGGATGAGCCGGCTCAGGTAGTGGGCCGCGATTTCATGGGCCGCGGCGGTCCAATGACCTTCTTGATGGTATAGGCGATCGATAGGTTGGCCCGAGTGGGCCAACAAGGGGGTCAAGGACCACAGCATCATGCCGTTATCCGCCGCCAGGCGCTGAATCGCCCGCTCATCGGCGGAGATGGTGTGGGTCTGCCGATACTCGAGCACTTCCTGGGAGATGGGGATATAAAACATCATCAGCGCCCCGCCGGCATGTTTCACTGCGGCGTTCAAATTCTCCACATATATCTGGGTTAATCTCTTATTGGCCGCGGTGGCATAGCCGCTGGCGCTCCTGGTATATGATACCACCAAGCCGTTGCTGACGTCAGAGTGATTTTTCTGGGCCCGCTTAACGATGAAATCAACCCCGGCCTGCTTTACCAGGTTGGCGGCCTGGGACCAGGAAATCAGCCAATTATAACCGGGCAGACGGTCAAGCACGGCTTTGATGGCGCCCCGGTCGCAGTTCAGGGTTTTAGCCCGCAGTTCGCCTCGACTGCCGATAGTATAATACTCACCCCGGGCGTTGTCCTGAAAATCGTTGCCAAAAAAGCCCAGAACCGTGAGGTCGGGATGAAATTTACGCCCCACCGTTTGGAAACACTTCAACGCATAATCGGTGCCTTTGCCGGGAGCCCCGGCGTTTATCACTTCCACGGACCCTAGGCCCGCTCTCAAGTCTTTTTCTACCTGGACGGCGAAGGTCTGATCATCATTGACTCCCAGCCCATAGGTAAAAGAGTCGCCCAGCATCAGCACCCGGTAATCGGTCGGCTTCACCTCCCGGTATTCCCGGCGGCCGCGCCACCCGAGAGAATTGTTGCTGTACCGGAAGGTAAAAACCCCGGGGAATCTTCGCTCTCCCTGTTGACCGGGTACGGGAATATCACCTAATTCCGGGTGGCAGGCGAACCGCATCGGCCCCACCTCCTGGGGGCTGATGAGTCTCACGGCCACTTCAGCCACGGCAAATGCCACCAGCAAACTCAGGAGCACGCCGATAATACTAAAAAGCAGGCGCTTCACCATCAGCATGTGATCCTAGACCTGGTAGCCCCAGGCTTAAGGCTGCGGCTGCACAGGCGAGACGCCTGCGCCACTTGAAAACCGTCATCTTGAGGTGCACATAGCGCACATTTCTTCCGCCTCCATCGCCAAAGGGAATCGTAGCGACAATATGGCGGGGACACGGAGGCCAGCCCCACCGATTTATTTTCATCTAGGCCTGTAGTTACCGTTCTAGTCGGGAAAACCGGCAGGGGGACTCGTTGGCGGGGGGTGGATCAGGCCGGCTTTCAAGCCTCTCCCCCGCCTCCCAGGTCAAAACCCTGAGAGCTGGTAGGCTTCGGGAGCTGGGTCTCACTTTCTCCTTTAGCCGCCAACGCGGCCCGGCGATGATAGATAAAGGTGCTGATGGGCCCCGAGACCACATAAGCCGACATGAGCACAAACCCCATGATATTGGGTGCGGTGGCCACCACCACGAAGATCAAGACCAGGCCCACCAGGGTATGAAAGGGGTGACGCCGGAAGAGCTCAACCTTCTTAAAGCTGATGTACTTGATGTTGCTCACCATGAGAAAAGACAGGACGTACATTATTACCAGGATGAACTTGGAGCGTTCCGGCGCGAATTCGCCCAGTTCAGTGTAAAACGCCACTACGCTGGCCACCATCACGGCGGCTGCCGGGATGGGCAGGCCGTTAAAGTAGCGGGGGTCAATGGAGCCCGTTTGCACATTAAAGCGGGCCAGCCGGAGGGCCCCGCAAACCACGAAGAGAAAGGCCGCGGCCCAACCAAACTGCTTGAAATCCTTCAAGGCCCAGAGGTAGACCAGGATGGCCGGGGCCACCCCAAAAGCCACGAGATCGGCCAGGGAATCGTATTGCACCCCGAAACCGGAGGTGGTCTTGGTCATCCGGGCGATGCGGCCGTCCAGACCATCCAGGATCAAGGCTATCAGAATGGCCCAGGCCGCGGCGTAGAACCGGCCGTCCATGGCGGCCACAATGGCATAGAACCCGGCGAACAGGCTCCCGGTGGTGATCAGGTTGGGCAGCAGGTAGACGCCCCGAAAGCGGCGCCTGGCTTTCTTTTTACGTCTGCGGCGGAAACTCATGCCACCTCCCGATGATGCTGCTCCCGGCTTTCAGGCGGTCGCCCACCTGCACCTGGATTTCGGTTTCCCGCGGCAGATAAACATCCACCCGTGAACCGAAACAAATCATTCCTAGGCGCTCGCCCCGGCCCAGGGGCTGGCCCGGTTGCACCCAGCCGAGGATGCGCCGGGCCAACAGCCCGGCAATCTGCACCACCAGCACCGGGTGACCTGCATTACTCTCAAGCAAAGTCAAGCGCTGTTCATTCTGTTGCGCCGCTTCCTCGTAAAAGGCCGCCTTGAACCGGCCCGGGCGATGGGCGATGGCGGCGACGGCGCCCGCCACCGGGGCCCGGTTGACGTGCACGTCGAAGACGTTCATGAAAATAGCCACCCGCTTGGCCGACTCCGGATAATCCTGCCAGGCCGGCACTTCGTCCACCCGGACTACCTTGCCGTCCGCCGGGGAGACGATTACCCCGGGCTCCGGTGGGATATCCCGCTCCGGGTCCCGGAAAAAATAGGCGAAAAATCCGCCGGACACGACCCCCAAAACGGTGATCCAGGGCCAGCCGCCGATCACCCCCAGGAAGATCAGGACCACCCCGGCCAGGATAAAGGGATAACCCTGGGCGGCGATGAGGTTCCACCCAGATTTTTCTTGCTTGTCAATTTTCTTCAAGTATTTCAGCAACCTTTTTTCCGGCTTCTCTGCCCGAAGATTCTTTGAGAAACTGGAATTTTGCTAGTATGGGGTCTATTTTCTTCCAGTCGATCTCTTCAGAAACAACCGGGATGATCTTTTTCCGGTCTGCTAAGGCAACACCTAGTTCAAATGAGATCCAGGGGCTAACATCGCCAGGCCCACTGAGTATAAGAACAAAGGTGCGGCTGTCTCTCAGGGCCTCCTGCATTTGTTCTTGCCAGCGCTCTCCTGGTTTCATGTCTCCAATCTCGAAAAAATTTGTAATGCCCGCTTCCTTGAGCGCCGATACAAATTCATTCACCCAAACCCTATCCATTTTGGAGGAAGAAGAGATGAAAATGTCGTACTTACTTTTCTTAGCCATCTTTCCTCCTTAGTGATACCCGATCACCAAGTTGGTCAAAGTATTGGTCGATGTCATTAAGCTTAATCATATCACGTTTTTTCAGAAAAATTGGCGCATTAGGGTGGGTTTGAAATTCTGTTACGGTGATTCCATGGAGAACGACAATAATAGGTATCCTGCGAAACCAAGCAACGCCTATCTCAGCCCAAACATAACGCCTCTCAAAAGACCAAGGTGTAAAGAGGACGATAAGTTCATCAGCCTTTTCTAAAAATTTGAGGATTTTTTCTTCGAATTCATCACCAACGTCAACATCAGCTTCGTCCAAAAAGGGTGTGGCCCTGCAATCTGAAATTTTCCCGGCTATTTGTCCAGCCACCCAGGTATCTTCCCCAGAGTGGCTTATAAAAACCAGCCTTCCAGCGTCAGAGTCAGACATCTCCACCCCAACCTGATTCCCCAACAAGCATTATAATTTTAAAAGAAAAGGCGAAAGGCGACCAGTATTTTCCCTTCCGCCTTTTCATCGGTGTTTTCTTAGCCCTGTGCTACTTGCGCTTCAGCCAGCCCATCATGGAGCGCAGCTTCTTCCCCACCGCCTCGATGGGGTGCTCCGCCTCCTGGCGCCTTAAGGCGTTGAACACCGGGCGCCGGGCCTGGTTTTCCAGGATCCACTCCTTGGCGAACTCGCCGGTCTGCACCTCATAGAGGATCTGGCGCATCTCCTCCCGGGTCTCTTCGGTGATGATGCGCGGCCCCCGGGTGTAGTCGCCGTACTCCGCGGTGTCGGACACGGAATAGCGCATGTATTCGAGGCCGCCCTGATAGAACAGGTCCACGATCAGCTTCAGTTCATGGAAGCATTCGAAATAGGCGATCTCCGGGGCGTAGCCCGCCTCCACCAGGGTGTCGAAGCCGGCCTTGACCAGCTCGGAGACGCCGCCGCAGAGCACGGCCTGCTCGCCGAAGAGGTCGGTTTCGGTCTCTTCCCGGAAGGAAGTCTCCAACACCCCGGCCCGGGTGGCCCCGATGCCCTTGGCATAAGCCAGGGCGGTGGCCAGGGCCTTACCCGAGGCGTCCTGCTCCACCGCCACCAGGCAGGGAACGCCGGCGCCTTTCTCGTATTCGCTGCGCACCAGGTGGCCGGGGCCCTTGGGGGCCACCATGATCACGTCGATGCCCGGTCCGGGCACGATCTGGCCGAAATGGATGTTAAAGCCGTGGGAGAAGAGCAGCGTCTTGCCCGCGCCCATGTGGGGCTTCAGGTCGTTTTCATACAGGCTGGCCTGGACGTGGTCCTGGGTCAGGATCTGCACCACCTGGGCGGCGGCCGCGGCCTTGGCGGCGGAGACCGGCTTGAAGCCGTACTTCACCGCCAGGTCATAATTAGGAGTCCCCGGGACTTCGGACACCACCACGTCCACGCCGCTGTCCCTCAGATTGAGCGCCTGGGCGTGGCCCTGGGAGCCGAACCCGATGATGGCCACTTTTTTGCCTTTTAACAGACCCAAATCCGCATCCGCATCGTAGTACATTTTCATGGTATAATTTTCCCCCTTATGTCGGGCGGGCACGGGCCGCCTGGATTATCTTTAAAACCTCGGCGAAATCTCAAATCATGGTGGGCGGTGTCTACATTTTGCTCTCAACCGTCGGATTGCTTGACCTCAGTCAATTTTTTGGACATTCTTTTCAGGGATTTCTGTTCGATTGCCCTAATCCGGTCGCTGGTTTCGCTAAGATCTCGTTGCAGATGCACAAGCAACTCATCGTGCCGCTGAATGGTTTCCACAACTTTGTTATCTCTCATATACCTCAAGTCGTCTTCTGTCCGCCTATACCGGGCGGCATTGACTTCCAGGCGAAAACTGATATCCGCACGCAAGTCATCCAATCGCTTGTTGAGATCGGTGCGGCCCTCGGTGAACCGGGCGTTTATATCGGCCCGCAGGGCTTCAGCCCGGGCATTCATATCGGTTCGCAGATCTTCAACCCGGGCATGTAAATCTCCCAGCCGTTTGTCGAGTTCGGCGCGAAAATCGGACATGTGCTTATCGGTGTCGGAGCGTAATTCGGTAAACCGCTTATCCCAGTCAGACCGCAGTTCGACAAAACGCTGATCCCAGTCGGAACGTAGTTCGGCAAACCGCTGATTCATGTCGCCAAACCGCTGATTCATGTCGCTCCTGAGGTCGTCTAGACGCTTTTCTAGACCGTCAAAGCGTTTCTCAACATTTTGAAACCGTTGGTCAACATTTTCAAAGCGCTTATCGATAACGTCCAGACGCGCCAGAATGGTAGTCTGCATCTCCCGGATAGCAGCCAGTTCCGGGAAGATCACCGCTTTGAGGCTGTCCATAAGCTTGCCGCTGACTTCGGTCATGGCGTACTCTTTTAGTGATTCACTCCTTCTTGCTCCGATGGATGGCCAGGGTACCGGTCCGGGCGACTTCCTGGATGCCGTGATTTTTCAACAGATCCAGCACCGCCCGGATTTTTTCGTGGTTGCCGGTGATCTCCAGGGTATAGGTGCTGGCGCTGACGTCCACCACCCGGCAGCGGAAAATATCGGCAATGCGCAAGACCTCGGCCCGTGACTTGTCCTCGGCCTTCACCCGGATCAGGACCATCTCCCGCTCCACGTGTTCCAGTTCGCTTAAATCGACCACCTTGATGATGTTGATGAGCTTGTGGAGCTGCTTGATGATCTGCTCGGTGATCTGCTCATCCCCGGTGGACACGATGGTGATCCGGGACACCTCCGGGTCCATGGTTTCGGCCACGCACAGGCTTTCGATATTGAAGCCCCGGCCGCTGAACAGGCCGGTAACCCGGGAGAGCACCCCGGGAGAATTATCCACCCACACTGCTATGGTATGTCGCGGCTCCTTCTTCGGATCCATCTTCCCCTCCTAAGCCAGTAACATTTCGTGCATGGCCTTCCCTGCGGGCACCATGGGCATGACGCACTCTTCCGGTTCCACTTTGAAGTCCATGATCACCGGCCGGCGGGTGTTGAGGGCCTCTCGGATCACCGGCTCCACTTCCTCGGGTTTGGTGGCCCGGAGCCCCACCGCGCCATAGGCTTCGGCCAGCTTGACAAAATCGGGGGCCGTCATGGGCGTGGCGCTATAGCGCCGGCCGTAAAACAACTGCTGCCACTGCCGCACCATGCCCAGGAAGGAGTTGTTCAGGATGGCGATCTTCACCGGCAAGTCGTTATCCACCACCGTGATCAGCTCCTGGATATTCATCTGGATACTGCCGTCGCCGGCGATATCGATAACGATGGCGTCGGGCTTGGCCAACTGCACCCCCATGGCCGCGGGAAACCCATAGCCCATGACCCCCAGCCCCCCGGAGGTCATCAGACGCCGCGGGTGCCTGAACTTATAAAACTGGGCCGCCCACATCTGGTTCTGCCCGACCTCGGTGGTGATGTAGGCCTCCCCCTGGGTGAGCTCATAGAGCTTCTCGACGACGAATTGGGGCTTGATGACCTTGTCGTCCCAGGTGTAGGTCAGGGGATGGGTCGTGCTCCATTCGTTGACGGTGTCCAGCCAGGGCCGGCGCAGTTCCGCCCAATCCCGGACGGGTTTGTCCTCCAACAGTTCGTTGAGCTGCCCCAGCGTATCCTTGCAGTCGCCCACGATGGGGATATCCACCTGTACGTTCTTACTGATGGAGCTGGGGTCGATGTCGATATGCACAATCTTGGCGTGGGGGGCGAACTCCGATAGCTTGCCGGTCACCCGGTCGTCGAACCGGGCCCCCACCGCGATCAGGACGTCAGCCTGGGACACGGCCATATTGGCGCAGTACGTGCCGTGCATGCCCAGCATCCCCA
>PEWM01000026.1 GCA_002779455.1 Deltaproteobacteria bacterium CG07_land_8_20_14_0_80_60_11 | reverse complement strand
CCCCCAAGGGCACCTAATTTATATACGCAGGCGCGGTAATTTTGTCAAGGGGTTGGACGGTCTTGCCGGTCCCTAGTCCCGTCTGTCTCCCCCGCGGTTTCCTGGTACTCCCGGTCAATGGGGTTGGAGACACGCTTTCCGGGAAACCGCCAGAAAGAAGGGGATAGCCAGGAGTTGAGCCGTTACCGAAAAGGCCACCAGGGCGCTTAGGGAAAACTCGTAAAGCAATCCCATGAGGGCGCTGCCCAGGAACCAGAACAGGCCGAAGCCGGCGTTGAAGATGCCGTAACCGGTGGCCCGGCGGTCCCGGGGCACCATCTCCGCCAGGGCGGCCTTGATGATGGACTCCAGGCTCCCCATGCCGATCCCCCAGAGGACCATGCCCAACAGGGCGAGATTAAAGCCTCCCAGAAAGACCAGGGGAGCAAAGCAGGCCGACAGGGCCGCCGTACCCATGATGACCGGCATTCCCAGGCGGTCAAACAGACGTCCCAAGACGAGGGCGGCCACCGCGTCCACCCCCATGGCGACGGCATAAAATAACGGGATCCAGTCGGCAGGCAGCAGCGCGGTTTTGCCGAAGTGATAGGCGATCAAGGGGAAGTCGGCATAGCCCGCGCCCAGCATCCCCACCGCCACCACATAGAGCCAGTAAGGGCGGGCGAAGCCGGTGGTTTCCAGCGCCGGGGCGCTCACCTCCAGGTGCTGGGGGTGGGGATAGAGACGCGCCGCCACGGTAATCACCACCAGCGCCAAAACGGCCGGCAGCAAGAGAACGGCAAACCCTTCCCGGTACCCGCCGCGGTAATATAAGACCGCGGCCACGATGAGCGGTCCGGTGACCGCGCCGATCTGGTCCATGGCCTCATGGAAACCGAAGCCCCAGCCCCGGCCCACTTCGGTGGTGGCGTGGGACAGCATGGCGTCCCGGGCCGGGGTGCGGATGGCCTTGCCGATGCGCTCGGCCAGCAGCAGCACCGCGGCAATTTCCCAACTCCCGGCCAATGCCAGGAGCGGCACCGCCAAAAGATTCAGACTGTAGCCGGCAAAGGTGATGAGCCAATAGCGGCCCAGGCGGTCGGCGAGATAGCCGGAGCCCAGGCGCAGGGCGTAGCCCAGGAACTCCCCCAGGCCGGCCACCACCCCCACCACCAGGGCGCTGGCCTTGAGACTCCCCAGAAAGGGGCCGCTGATACTGCGGGCCCCTTCATAAGTCATGTCGCTGAAGAGGCTGACCACCCCCACCAGGATGATAAATTTCCAGGCCGCGGCTTTACCGAGATATTTGGAGTCGGTTTCTGCCGGTTTGTCCATAAGATTCACCCTTCTAAAAAGCCAGGTTTGGTCAGCAATGCCTTGAGGTGATCTAAATACTGGAGGATTTGATAGGCCTTGGGGTCCAGGTAATTAACCAATTCCGCCGGTGGTTCGCCAAAACCTCGCAGATACTTGCTGGTCATTTCCAGGACGTCCACCCAGAGAATGTAGCAGTGTGCCTGTATGGTTTTGGCGATGTCCTGAGGACTTGCCTTCAGGTGCAGACCATCCCGTAATTCCTCCATGATGCGGCGGATGCCGGCACTATCGGCCAGTATTCCGGCCCGCCTCTCGGGATCGAGGGTATTCTCTTCGCAATAAAGGACGGAGCGTACTTCCCGCCCCTGGGCCCAATCCTCGAATTTAACCAGGGCTTCATCCAGAAGGGTGAGCGTTATCCTGATTCTGCTTCTGTGCGCCTCGCTCAGGTTTGGGATAAATCCTCCCTGCATCCTGCAGATTTTCCTCCCGGGCTTTTCATCATTGGCAGGGAGGGATTACCGCACAATCAGGACACTGCACGGGGCGTGGCGGCTCACTTTTTCCGCGGTGGTACCCAAGAAGGCCGCCCAGACCCCGGAAAGGCCGGTGTGGCCCACCAGCACCAGGTCGAACTTGCCTTGCTTCGCCACCGCCACGATGGTCTGGGCCGGGTGCCCGGGCCGCATGAGGGTTTTGAGCTCTCCCCCGGCTTCTTTCGCCTTCACTTTAGCGGCCTCCAGCAGTTTGCCATATTGTTCATCGGCAAACTGCTTTTCTTCCTTGACTTCGTTGATGGTGCCGCTGAAGCGGGGCAGTTTTTCCTGCACCGCCAACGCCCAGAGTTCGGCGCCGTGAATTTCAGCCAGACCAATCCCTACCTCCAGGGCCCGGTTGGCGCCCTCGGAGCCGTCATAAGCCAGCAAAATTTTCCGAAACATCTCATAACCTCCTTTCACTCATCCGCACTATGCAAAAAGTGCTCAGCGGTGCCGACGTACCCCAACTCAGCCTCCCCCAGGGGGCCCACTTCCCGGGGCTGGAAAAAGACCTGAGCAATGATGGTGGGAATCACCGCTGAGGCGATGACCACCGTCACCAGGACGGAATATTGAGCCTGATTGATGTAGCCGTAGTTATAGCCGAAGAGGGCCGAGATGCTGCCGAAGGTGAGACCGGTGGCCATCATCAAAGTGGTGTAATTGCTCTCCCGGAGCGGCATCCTGAAGATTCTGCACATGGGCCAGACGCCGATGACCTTGGTGATCATCTTTACCCCGAACAGAACCATCAGGAGGCCCAGGCTGGCCAGCAGCGCCGACAGCGAAATCAAAGTGCCGGCCTTGATGAAGAAGAAGGGGGTCAGGAGGGCAAAGGTAATGGAGCGCATACGGAAGATAAGGACCTTGTTGTGGACGAAGAGGCCGGCCACCACCATGCCGAAGAGATAGGCGGGGAGCACGGCTTCGCTCCGGGCGGTGACCGCCAGGCCGCCCAGGGCGCAGAGGATCAGGAAGATGAACTTGATCTCCGGCTCACTCACCCGGCCTCCCCACCTGGCTAACATCCAGCGGGTGGCGGCCGGTAAACGCCACAGGACCACCGCGGTAACCAGGGTGAAAATCAGCAGCCAGTAATCATAGTTGGCAAAGATCAGCCCCAGGGCCAGGACGGTGCCCAGGTCGGTGATGAAGCAGGCGGCCAGGATGAGCTTGCCCAACTCTGTTTCATTGAGGCCCGTCTCCACCATCACCGCATAGACCACGGCCATGGAGGTGGTGGACAGGGCGATGCCGGCGATCTGGGCGCCCTGCCAGGTCCAGCCGCTGACCCAGTAAGCGTAAGCCCCTGCCCCCAGAAACGGCAGCAGGAAAGAAAGAATGCCGATGGCCAGGGTAGGTTTCAGCTGCCGCCGGAAGGCCTCCGGCTCGATCTCGGCGCCGGCCAGAAAAGTCAGAACCACCGAGGCAAAGCCCGCCAGGAAGTTAATCCAGGCATTGGGTTGAAAGATGGCGGACCCGAAGTACGTTCCCAGGTTGCCGGCCACTAAGCCCAGAAAAATCTCCACCAGGGCTACAGAGATACCGAGGCGGATGGAAATCAGGCTGGCCAGAAGGGCCAGGCCCATCCAGGCCGCCGCGGTGTACCAGACTTGCTCCACGTTAATCCTCCTGACACCGGGTGTCGCGGCCATAAAAAGGCCCCTGACCACACCCGGTGAGATCAGGAGCCATCAGTGTCATCACGGTTCGGGCAGAATATCCTTCCCCCCCGGCGGACCCCATCGCTATTTTAAAGATTAATTCCATCGGCCAATGAATGCAAGGATTTTTTCCCAAGAATTATGTTGACTTTCCTGCGAAAAGGACTTAGATGCTTTAGTAGGCGATGAAGTCCGCCGAAACCGTCCCGCTTTCTCAGGGCGGGGCTGATGACTTCTGTCCACTCCGGGCAGAAGTCATTTTTTTTCTGCCCGACTCATCCAAGAGGAGGGACCGCCATGAAAGAGTTTGAGGAAGTCATCCGGGAAAAAGGGCTGCCCCGCGTGGGGCAGACGGTGCGCAGCAAGGACTACGGCACCTTGTGGCGCGTCATGGAGAAAAGGGAATTATGGCAAACCATCGCAGACGACCCTGAGACCAAGGAGCCTCGCATGATTCCCGCCATTTACTTATCTTACTGGCGAATCCAGGAGGGAGGGCCGCCCGGCGTCGGGAAGATGATGGGATTTACCTACACCCTCTATGATAATACCTTTGCGCTGCACTGGGACATCGTACCTTAACGTCCCAAATGGCTTAAAGGGCATCAAGGTGCTGGAGTGGGAGAGTTGCTGATGATCGTCATTGAGACCTTAAAACCTCGAAAACCAACCGAAGAGCAACCCCTGATCAGGGGACCAGGAAGGGGGTCTGACAATGGGAAAGGTTATCGAGCTCCGCCTGACCAAGAAGGCCATTTACCGGGCCGCGGCAAAGGAAATCAACCAGATGTATCGGCTCTCGGCGGGTGGCGCCGACCCGATCATCGATGACGCCTCCAGGTGGGCGTTTGAAAGAGGCGAAATAGACGAAGTAAGATGGAGGGATTGGGGGACTTACTGCGTCATGGTCTTAAATAAGATTGGGAACACATGATTTAATAGTCGAGTAACATTGAAAGATATAACCAAAAGAGAACCGCATAATCTCAGTTGTCTGGTGATAACCCCGGTGAATGAAACAAGGCCGGGAATTGTGAATTAAATCACAACATTAAGGAGGAGTAGTTTTATGGCCAAGTATGACCCCACCAAAATGGAAGACTGGCAGATTGGGGAGCTCGCCGAAGAGGAACTGGATTTTAACCGGCAATGTGACAAGATCGGCATCTTGCCCGACGAGCGCATCCCCATGGGCCGCAAAATCGGCAGGGTGGACTACATGAAGATCCTGGAGCGCCTGAAGGACAGGCCGGATGGCTATTACATCGACGTCACCGCCATCACCCCCACCCCCCTGGGCGAAGGTAAGACCGTGACCACCATGGGCCTGGTTGAAAGCCTGGCCCACCGAGGCATGAGCGTGTCCGGGGCCATCCGTCAGCCCTCCGGCGGCCCCACCATGAACATCAAGGGCACCGCCGCCGGCAGCGGCATCGCCCTATTGATTCCCATGGCCGATTTTTCCCTGGGCCTCACCGGGGACATCAACAATGTCACCATCGCCAACAACCTGGCCATGGTGGCGATGAATTCCCGGCTGCAGCATGAGTTCAACTACGACGACGCGCAACTGGCCAAGATCGGCATGAAACGGCTGAACATCGACCCAAGAAGAGCGGAGATGAAATGGTGCTTTGACCTGTGCGCCCAGTCGTTGCGCAACATCACCATGGGCCGGGGCACCAAGATGGACGGCTTCCAGATGGACTCCAGCTTCTGCATCGCCGTGGCCTCGGAAGTGATGGCCATCCTCTCCATGTTCAGCGATCTGCCGAATCTGCGCAAAAGGTTAGGCGAGATCACCGTGGCCTATGACAAGAAGGGCAACCCCGTCACCACCGAGGACCTGGAGTGCGCCGGGGCCATGACCGCCTGGATGCTGCCCTCCATCAACCCCACCCTGTGCGCCACGGTGGAATTACAGCCGGTCTTCGTGCACGCCGGGCCCTTCGGCAACATCGCCGTAGCCCAGTCTTCCATCGTCGCCTGCCGGACCGCCCTGAAGCTCTTCGACTACCATGTCACCGAGTCCGGCTTCGGCTGCGATCTCGGCTTTGAGAAGTTCTGGAACATCAAGTGCCGGGAAGCCGGGTTCAAACCCAATGTGGCGGTGCTCACCTCCTCCATCCGGGCCCTGAAGCACCACGGGGTCAACGCCGGGGCCCTGCCCGTCCGGCCGGGTCGTCCCATTCCCCCGGAGTACAATACCTCCACCCCCCAGACCCTGGCCTGGCTGGAGGACGGCTTAAAGAACCTGGTCCATAACATCAACATCGTCAAGCAGTCCGGCATCAAACCGGTGGTTTCCATCAACCGCTTTCCCACCGACACCGATGA
Organism: Deltaproteobacteria bacterium CG07_land_8_20_14_0_80_60_11; assembly: GCA_002779455.1. Taxonomy (GTDB): domain Bacteria; phylum Desulfobacterota; class Desulfobaccia; order Desulfobaccales; family 0-14-0-80-60-11; genus 0-14-0-80-60-11. The sequence goes on along the minus strand of PEWM01000026.1, from coordinate 2,879 downwards.
AGAAATCAAGATGGTCAAGCGGTGCGCCGAGGCCGAAGGGGTCCGGGCGGCGGAGGGCAACTACTGGCGCTACGGCGGCGAGGGCGGCGTGGAGCTGGCGGACGCGGTGATTGACGCCTGCAAAGAGAAAGTGGACTTCAAGTTCCTTTATCCCATGGAGATGCCGCTGCGGAAGAAGATTGAAACCATCGCCACTAAAATCTATGGCGCCGACGGAGTGGTCTATACGCCCGAGGCCGAGGCCAAGGCGAAGATGTTCGAAGCCGATCCCAAGTTCAAAGATTATCATGTTATGATGGTGAAGACGCACCTGAGCCTGACCCACGACCCTACCGTAAAGGGCGTGCCCAAGGGCTGGCATCTGGCGGTGCGGGACTTCCTGCTGTACAGCGGCGCCAAGTATATCTGCCCGTGCACCGGCACCATCAGCCTGATGCCCGGCACCAGCTCCAGCCCGGCCTTCCGGAAGGTGGACGTGAACGTCAAGACCGGCAAATCCTACGGGCTGTTCTAAATGAGGTTTTCTCACTCCAGGCCCAAGGGCCTGGAGGTGGTTTAACCAAGCCCATCCGGCTCTCAGGGCTGCCTGGGAGCCGGATGGCGCGGTTATACTGGCCGGCCCCCGAAAACTGGTCCAAGCTGCCGGGAGGCCGGCTTGGGTAGCCCATAAAAAAGCCCCTGATCGCCATGGATAAGATCAGGAGCTATCAGCATTCATGCGGTTTATTGGCTTTCTTCCACTTCAGCGGACCCTATCTCCGATACCTTATTCTTGCCCTTGATAGACAGATTGTCCAGGAATGATCTTCCGAATAAAATTTCTTCCAGATTGACATGGGCTTATTTTTCGTTTTAAGTTCTAAATAAAAAGGCGATGAAGTCCGCCTTAATTGCCCACTGGCGCCAGGCGGGGCTGATGACTTCTGTCCATTTTAGGGGCAGAGGTTTTTTTTTGCTCTAACGGCAAGGAGAAGCAATGGGGGTTTATCGGGACCTGAAAGAAGATCTGGAAAAAGAGTTGAGCCAATTAGCCGGGCTTTCGGAACTGCAAGGGCCGAACCTGGCCCGGCTTATCGGCAAGCTGCGGGAAAATCGTTTTAATTTGGTAGTCCTGGGAGCCTTCAAACGGGGGAAGAGCACGCTGATCAATGCCCTCCTGGGCGAGTCGCTGTTGCCGACTGCCATTGTCCCCCTGACCTCGGTCGTCACCGTCTTGGGATACGGCGAGCACTTAAATATCGAGGTGCTTTTTCACCATGGGGAGCGGGAAAAAATCTCCCAGCCGGAATTAGTGGAATATATCACCGAGAAAGGCAATCCGCGCAATCAGAAGGGGGTAAGGGAAGTAGCCATCACCTATCCCTCGGATTATTTGAAGGATGGCGTGAGGGTCATCGACACCCCCGGGGTGGGCTCGGTTTACAGCCACAACACCGAAGTGGCCTATAATTATCTGCCCCAGGTGGATGCAGCCATTTTTGTGGTCACCGTTGACCCGCCGCTCTCTGCCGCCGAGCAGGAGTTTCTCAAGGATATCCGGGAGTATGTTCATAAGTTATTCGTTGTTCTTAATAAAGTCGATTATGTGGAGGAGGCTCAGCGCCAAGAGGCGTTAGAATTCACCACCCAGGTGCTGCAAGCCAATTTAGCCACTGGGCACGTCATGATCTTCCCCCTATCAGCTAAACTGGCGCTGGATGGCAAGGTCGAAGGACGAACTGAACTTCTTAAAGCCAGTTTGCTCCCCGAGTTTGAAAATCATTTGCGTCAGTTTCTCTACAAAGAAAAGGGGCGGGTGCTGTTGATTTCTTGCATCAGCGGGGCTCTTAAGATCATCACCGATTCGACCCTGGCCCTTAAGGTGGAACGTCAGGCCAGTTCCATGCCCCTGAAGGAATTGGCGGAAAAGATCACCCGATTCAACCAGGAATTGCAGGGCCTGGGAAAAGAACGGGAATTGTCTCTGCTGCTGCTGGATGGTCGGCTCAAGGGCGTGATCGGCGAAATAGAAGCGGACCTCAACGCCTTCAAGCAAGAGACCATCATCAATCTGCGCCGGCAGATGGAAGAGGTGTTCCATCAGAAAAGCCAGAATGCCGTGGATTTACGCCAGGAAACGGAAGAAATCTTGTTTGCCGCATTGCGGGATGTCTTCACCACCTGGCGGCGCCAGGAAATTGAGAAACTCTCCCAGCAGTTGGCCGATACCCACCAGGATTTCGCTACCCGCATCAATGCCATCCTGGAACGTTTGACCCAGTTGACCGCCCGTATCTTTGCCTTTTCTCTCAGAGGCTTTGCGGCGGAGGAAGCCTTCCCCGATCTGCGCCAATTTTGGTTCAAATTTAAGGATGAACCGGTGGGCTTAGAGATTCTCCAGATGACCGTGACCTCACTCCTGCCCCGGGCCTTGACCAGAGGGTTGCTGCTCAAAAAGCTGTTGGAAAATGTCGGCGAATTGGTGGATAAGCATTGCGGGCGCCTGCGCTACGATTTTCATCAGCGGCTTGCCGAAATTGCCCGGGATTTCCGCCGGACCTGGGTCGCCAAGATCGATGACACCACGCAAAGCATCCGGCAGGCCCTGGACCGGGCTTTGACCCAAAAACAGAGCAGCGCCCAGGCTACCGCCGCTAGAATGGGTCAGCTGGATCAAAGATTGACCGAAATCCTTCAGGCCGAATCAAAATTATTCGCTTTAAGGGAGCGGATTGAAAACACCTTGACCTGATTGCCGAGCTTCGGGGTAGTTATGGAAAATACTTGTGAAAAAAGGAGGTTAGGCTTGACATGGGCAAGAACATTCTTACCTTAAGGGCAAACCCCCATCACCTCAAGAGGAGGCGGCCATGAAAGATTTTGAGAAGATCATCCGGGAA
>PEWM01000229.1 GCA_002779455.1 Deltaproteobacteria bacterium CG07_land_8_20_14_0_80_60_11 | reverse complement strand
CCTGGACCCGGATGATCTCCTTCTGGACATTGGTCCTGGAATTGTCCAGCGTTTCCAGCTTTCTCAGGACCGCGCGGCTCTGCTCGGGAAACGAGACGATCCCGGTATTTTCCTTGACGCGCAACAGCTGCTCCTGGAGCCCCTTGAGGTCACCCTGCACCTTGTCGATCTGTTCACCGTAGAAAGAACTCTCGGCCTGGTTGATATTAATGGCCAGGTGCTGTTTCTGATACCCTTCGGCGACCCGGTTTACCACCTTGGCGCTCAGTTCCGGGTCGGGGTCGCGATATCTGATCCAGATGATTTGGGAGTCGATGGCCGGCTCGACTTTCAATCGGGAGTGCAACCGCTCCACCGCGGCTTCAACGGCCTGGCTCCCGGTGTACTTCCTGATCAGGCCGATGGTGACCAAAAATCCTCGGAATGCCCTGAAAGTGGCCCGCCCGGCGCCGCGGATGGCCCCGGAGATTCCCTGGTCCGGGATGGTTCTGGGTTTATCGAGGTGGAGGTCCTGGACCACCCGGGTCAGGACAGGGCGGCTGCGGATGATTTCGATCTCCGAGTTGATCTCCTCTTTGGGATTCATGATCAAGGTAGAGGGTCCGCTGCCTTTGGCCGGCGTCAAAAGATCGGTATACGTGCGCCCCAGAATGACGATGCTGCTTTCGGCCTGATAGCTGGGAGGCCACAGCCAACTACCCACCAGGATAGTCCCCAGGATAGCCAGGTTGAGGTAGACGAACAGGTCCCACCGGCGGAACAGGCCGTGGAGCAAGATACGTCCAGTAGTCTGCATTTTCATTAACGTCTCCTTCAGGCTATCCTTCTGTTGGCGTCCTCCGGCTTAGTCGAAAATCGTCCGAGAGGGCGAGGGGAGAAAGTCGGGCCAGACTGCATACATGACCGGGCTGAGCGTTAAGATGAATCTCAGGGGCGCCTTAACTGCCGTAGTTTTCGTTGACAGGTGGCAAGCCACCCGGGTATGGGGTTCCACATAAAAAAAATCACGCACCCCCGGCTTCATTTTCTTACCAAAGACATTCTTCCTGGCGCCATCGACATAGAGCAGGTCGATATTCAGAGTCCACTCTCCCTGCATCGGGGGAGTGTTAATCCACACGTAGAGACCCTGGACATTGCCCAGCAGAACTTGCATTTCCGCCGGGCGCGTGTGAGAGATGCGCAGCTCCGGGGAACGGAAGATGCGCACGAACCGTTCCGTGCCCCGGAACACTTCCTCCACCGGGGTGACATTCCCCAGGCCATAGTCACCTGGGATGATGAGGTCCTGGCCAAATTCCGGCAGGGCGACGTTGACGATGCCGGATGGCAAGGCGTCAAAGTAGCCCTTGGGGTCCAGCCCAAACTCATCCGCCCTGGCTGATGGCGCCAGCAAGCTCATGATGAGAAAACCGGACAGGAGAACCCGGACTAACATCACTTCCCTTACGGTATGGGGGCAGCATACGCGCCGGAGGCGCTGCCGAGGTTGATGGTATACGAACCATACATCGGGTTCAAATCCCGCAGGACCTGCTGGACGAACACGCCCAGCTTGGCGATGCCGCTCATGGGGACCACCACGACATCTCCGCTCTTTAGGACCACGTCGTTTTTAAGATCCTTGCCTTCCAGGGGCGAGGCCAGATCGGTTTGCATCCATTGCGCCGCCTCGAAAGGCCCGCGCCTGACGATGACCACCCGGGACATATCCGCCTTATCCGTCTTACCCCCGGCCGCGGCAATGGCCTGGAGGACGGTCAGGTGACCTTCCCAGGGAATGGCCTTGGGCGCGCCCACCTGGCCGGCCACAAAGACCCACTGGCCGCCGCTCTTGACCACGGCCACGGTGATGAAATTGCCCTGGGCATTGATGTTTTTGGCCGCGATGTCCATGGGAAAGGCCGCGGCGTGGGTGCCCGTCAGGACCGCGATATCGGGTTGGCGGATATCCCGGGAATACGCCTCGATGAGCTTCAGGCGCAACTGCCCCGGGGTCAGATCGGCGGCCTGGATTTCCCCCACGAGGGGCAGGGAGACCTTGCCGTTGGACTGGATGCGGACCCCGATGTTCAGCTCGGGGTTGTAGACGAACCTGAGATCAAAGTAATCGTTGGGCTTTAACATTTTACTATACCCGGTCTTGGCAATGGCTTCCCGGTACTGTTTACCGATGGCCTGCTGCAATTCCGGGACGGTCAGGCCGCAGGCATTGACTTCGCCCGCCAGGTTCAGAACGATTCTGCCGTCCGGGCGCACCAACACCGGTTTGAGATCCAGTTCCGGATTCAGGGGAAAAGTTACGTTCAAAGTGTCACCCCGCATAATCCGGTAGGGTTCGGAAACCACCGGGCCCTTAGGCGGCGGCTTCATCTCCGGGGAGTCCACCGTTATAACCCCTGTCCCTTTGCCGCCGACGCAGGCCATGGTCGCGAGGAGCAGCCACGTTACCAAAATGCCTTGCCATTTCTTCATAACCACCCTCTACTTCTTCTCGGAGCGAAAGAGGTCTCTGACCGCCTTCTTCATCGTCTTGAACAGGATTTTCAGATCGAGCCCCAGGGAACACCGCCAAGCGGCGGGCCAGTTCCTCGGGGTCCAGGCCCCCCCGGCCCTTAAGGGGGCAGGGGTAACCTTGTCCTGAACCAAATCGTTCAGTCCGACGCCTTCGGTAGTCCCGCCAGCTTTTCCCGCAGAACCAAAAGGCCAGCCGGCGCCTCGATCCCAAGGCGGATTTGATTTCCCCTGATCTCTACCAGCATAACAGTGATCTTGTCCCCAATGAGAATTTTTTCGTCTTTCTTCAAGGTCAAAATTAACATGGTGGCTCTTCTGTCAAAGGGGGACCCCCGCCCCTCCCCGGTTGCGGGTTACGGCCGGCCAGGGGACCCCGAGCAATGACCGCCATTTCGTGCAAGTTCGCACAGTTGCTGATGACGCCCGCGTCGCTGATGACGCAGCGGTGGAGGTAGGCCCCCTGGCTAATGCGGACGTTATTCAGGATCACGCACTCATTGATGACCACTCCGGGCCCTATCTCGCAGTGGGAACCGATGGCCGTGGGGCCGAGAATGATCGTCTCAGCGCCGAGGCGGGACCCCGAGCCCAGCACGGCCGGGGCAAACACCTTGGCGGAGGCGGTGAATGGTTTTGATCCTCTGATCCCCATCGAACTCAACTCTTTCCATAGCGGTCTCGGGTACTTGGCTCATAAGCGCTGGTAAATCCAGGGTGGAATGGGGAAGGTCCTCCGGTTGAGAATCAGGTCTACTCTGTCGCAGCCGCCGGCGGCCAGTTTCGCCAGGGCCGTTGACACCACCTGAACGCGGGTGAAACCGGATTTGACCACCAGAAGAACGCGGTCGACTTGGGCCGCATAAAGCACCGATTCAGCGAACCCGTTTATGGGCGAACCATCAATGACGATGAACGGAAATGCCGTCGATAGGCTGTCCAGGAGGTTCTTGAAGACAGACGACTCCAGCATACTGATGTGATTGAGCGGCGCCACTCCGGCGCTCATCACCAGCACGTGCGGGACGCTGGTGGCCCTGACCACGCTCTTGACGTCAACGCTTCCGGCCAGGAAGTCGCCCAGTCCATGGAGTTCCGGCAAAAAAAAGGCTTTGCAGACCTGGGGATGGGAAAAGTTGCCATCGATGATCAGCACCGGCTGGTTACGGACCTCGGCGGCCGCCAGGGCTATTCCCAGGGCCACGGTGCTGGCCCCCTCCCCCCGGTTGGCCGAACAGATGAGGAAGCTCTTTTGCCGGGCGCCGCCGGACGTCAACAGGATATTATCGTAAATCCCCAAGAAGACCTGACGGGCCTCAGGACCAGTTAATATCTGCAAGGGTTGACGGTTACTTACGGCCGTGGAAAGCTGCATGTATGCCTCCACCATCGGTTTAAAGAGTAGCCCAAAGCTCTGTATGCACTGCTACCGCATTCTGCAAAAATCAGACTTTCATCTCTTGGTGGCCGTGATCACGAGTCCTCCCAAGGTTTCGGATCATACGGCGCCGACCTGATTTCCCAGGCGATAATTCTCTGGGTTTACCGCGTTGCCGGTTGCTGAGCCTGAGCGTCGCCTCTGTCGCAGTTAAGCGTTCAGCAGTCAGCTATCAGCCATCAGCCATCAGCAAAAACAAGGACTTTTCAAAATCGGGGCGCTAACGCTTGAATTACTATGTTAATACAACTAATTGTTTTAATTCAAAAAGCTGACCGTTAATAACTGAACGCTTACGTCGCAGTTAAGCAGGCGATCCTGATGGCCTCGATAGCAGGGACTTGCGGCGCCAGCTCAGGCAAACGCCCCCGGGTCGGCCACGGTCGCGCCCCAACGGTTCCCCGGGACCCGCCTACCCGGTTACCTGGACCGCAGGAGGATTTTGCCCTGATGTCCTTGCTTGTTGGCCACATCAGGGATATCGGGAATTTTTTCCTAAAACTTTAGGAATCGATCAATCTTTTTTAGAAAAAGTTTGCAGATCCATTGACCGTGCAGGAAAGGAGGACTCAGGGCTTTTCCGTTATTAACGTGACATTTCCACTTTATGAATTCATCTATCAGGCTTTCAGATCCGAATGCCTGACCCATCATGCAAACAAGAGTCCTGGTGAGGAAACTCACCAGGGCTTATACCACAGGACGGGGGAGCGTTCCAGAGGGGAAGCGGGACCACCTCTCAAACCTCCCGCCCTCCTATGGCCGCGTTTTCCCGGACATCCCGGTTGACCCGGTCCACCAATTGGGTTTCCCGGGCCATTTCCAGGTCGTAGTGCATCTGGAGGTTGAGCCAGAATTGGGGGGTGGTGTGGAAATACCGGGCCAACCGCAGGGCCGTGTCCACGGTGACGGCCCGGTTTTTTCGCACAATGTCGTTGATGCGCTGGGCCGGCACCCCCAAATCCCGGGCCAGCCGGTTCTGGCTGATCCCGAGAGGTTTGAGAAATTCCTCCAGCAAAACTTCGCCGGGATGGACCGGCGGCAGGCTCTTGGCAGTCATTACGGTCTCCTCAGTGATAATCGACGATCTCTGCATCCCAGGCGTCAGTCCCTTGCCAGACAAAGCAAATCCGAAACCGGTCATTGATTCTTATATGGTAAAGATGATATGTTAATAGTGATGGAAGGCGATTCATACCTTCAGTTCCACCAGTTCCGGGTGCAGGGAGATGCCTTGCAACTTGATGCGGGCCAGACTTACCGGCAACGTAAACCGCCGGGGGCCGGCGCTGCCGGGGTTGAGGTAGAGGACGCCGTTCTGGCGCTCCAGGTGGGGATGGTGCGAGTGGCCGAAGATGACCGCCGCCAGCCCGGCGGCCGCGGGGTCCAGGTCCAGGGTGAAGAGTTCGTGGAGGACATAGAGCAAGACGCCCCCCACCTCCACCACCCGGGAGTGGGGGAGATCGGCTGCCCAGCCGCCCCGGTCGGTGTTGCCCCGGACCGCGTGCACCGGGGCGATTCGCCCCAGACCCGCCAACACCTTAGGGTTGCCGATGTCCCCGGCATGGATGATGAGCTCCACGCCCTTAAGGGCCTGCAGCGCCTGGGGGCGCAGCAACCCGTGGGTGTCGGAGATCACCCCGATGAGGTGCTCAGTCATGTAAGCCCGGCAGGGCAGGGGAGGCCCAGGGGTTATCCGGCTGCCTGGGGAAAAGGTCAACCAGCGTACGCACCTCCGGTCGCGGCCGGTTAATCCTTTTGGTAAATCAGCCTGACCAGGCGACCCAGGCCCTCCAGGCTCATCCGGTCCTGGGCGTACATTTGGGTCACCTTCACCAGGGAGGCAAGGAGTGGAAGACCCCCAACCTTTTCCTCCAGTTGTTTGCGAAGCTGCTGTTCATGACCCTGAAGATATTTCCCCTTCTTGGTCGGCTCGCCGCAACCGCAGGCGCACTCAGGCATCGGATTTCTCCTCTTTGGCTAACTACCGCAAAATTCATGGCAATTACGGCTATCATACTAAACCTGCGGCAAAATTCAAGTGTTTAGATTTCATCAGGCGCAGAACCAGGCGCACCGGTGGGAGGCCGGGGCCGCCGGGAGCGGGGTGGAGCAAGGCAGCAGGGCAGGGCAGGGGGCCGGTTTTATTGCCGGTCTAAGAGCAATTTACCTTGAGATTATAACCCTTTTCGCCTTTTCGCCTTATTTCACAGACCGGGGGCCGGGGGGATTCGCCGTGGGAGGCGGAGCAAACCTCATCTTCGAAGCAGGTCTTGGAGAAGTCGGACTCCAGAGGCACGGGGTAGTCGCCCGTAAAGCAGGCGAGGCAGAAGTCGCGGTGGTTTAAGTGGGTGGCCTCCACCAGCCCTTCCAGGCTCAGGTAGCCCAGGTAATCCAGGCCCAGGAAGTCCCGGATCTGGTCGATTTCCTGCTGGGAGGCGATGAGTTCCCCTTTGCTGGAAAAATCAATGCCGTAGAAGCAGGGGAAGCGGTGCGGCGGGCAGCTCACCACCATGCTCACTTCTTTAGCGCCGGCTTCCCGCAGGGACTTGACCCGGGAGCGGGTGGTGGTGCCCCGGATGATGGAGTCTTCGATCACCACCACCCGTTGGCCCTTGAGGATATTCCGCACGGGGTTGAGTTTGATGCGCACGGAGAAATCCCGCATGCTTTGCGAGGGCTGGATGAAGGTGCGGCCGACGTAATGATTGCGGATAACTCCCATTTCAAAGGGGATGCCGGTGGCCGCGGCGTAGCCCAGGGCGGCGTAGGTGCCGGAGTCGGGGAAGGGCATTACCAGGTCGGCCGTCAGGGGGTGTTCCCGGGCCAGGGCGGCGCCCAGGCGTTTGCGCACCAAATAAACGCTCTGGCCGAAGACCAGACTGTCCGGCCGGGCGAAATAGACGTATTCGAAGATGCAGTAACGGGGCGGGGCCGGCGGGAAGGGCTTGTGGGAATGGATCCCGTTTTGGTCCATGACCACGATCTCGCCCGGTTCCACCTCCCGCCAGTAATCCGCCTGAACCAGGTCCAGGGCGCAGGTCTCGGAGGCCACCACCCAGGAGCCGTTCAACTGGCCCAGGCACAGGGGCCGGAAGCCGTGGGGGTCCCGGGCGGCGATGACCTGGTCGGCGGTGGAGATCACCAGGGAATAGGAGCCCTTGACTTCGGCCAGGGCCGCGGCCAGGGAGTCGATCAAATCAATGAGGTTGCCCCGCCGGTGCCGGGCCATCAGGTGGACGATGACCTCCGTGTCCATAGTGGATTGGAAGATGGAGCCCTCCGCCTCCAGGCGGCAGCGAATCTCCCGGGCGTTGGTGAGGGTGCCGTTGTGGCCGATGGCGATCATCAAACCGCCGTGCTGCACCACGAAGGGCTGGGCGTTGATGAGCATGGTGGAGCCGGTGGTGGAATAGCGCACGTGGCCGATGGCCAGATGCCCCGGCAGCTCATCCAGGACCGCGGGGTTGAAGACCTCGGGCACCAGCCCCAGGCCCCGGTGCATGCGGACCCGGGCGCCGTCGCCGACGACGATGCCGCAGGACTCCTGCCCCCGGTGCTGGAGGGCGTAGAGGCCGAAAAAGGTGAGGCGGGCCGCGTCGGGGTGCCCGTAGATGCCGAAGACGCCGCAGTGTTCCCGGGGTTTGTCGTCCTGCCGGACGAGCGGGTTTTCGGTTTTCGGTTTTCGGTTTTCGGTTTTCAACATCTTACCCTTCGCCAAACCGGCAATGATTTTGGGTAGCCGCAGGCTTTAGCCTGCGCTTTTGGCGCATTTTTTATTTAAACCGGTGGCACAGGCGTCTCGCCTGTGCAAAATAGCCTCAATATCCTCTATAAATTCAATTCACGCTTAATATCCCGCCAGCCCACCACTTCTCCTCTGGCTATTTCTTCCTTCCCTCTGGCAATAATGGCGATTTCCTCTTCTGTCGGCTCCACTTCTTCCGGCTCCTGGATGAAGCGGATGTACCCCAGGACGCCCTCCCGGGCATCATCGGATAGGGTACCCAGGTTTTTGATAATCTCTGCGCGGAGGTTCATAGCCGATACTCCCATAGGGGTATCCAGGATTAATGTGCTGATTATATTTTACTACGTAACCCGCAATTCATACAAGACTTTGCCGCGGTCCAGGAGATACACTAATCTCCCCACCATTCCTGCGCCTTGTGCTGAAGCTCCACGGAAGTGTACCGGTCCCGCAAATCCCGCAAGCCGCCGCGCCAGTCCAATTTTAAGGTTGCTTTTTTCTTGAGAGACCGCTTGGACAGGAGAGATTCCAGGAAATCTTCGGCGGCGCGGTGCAATTCGGGCGGCAGTTCCTTGACTAATTGCTCAAGCCGGGTCATTTTGTCACCTTTAATTCATCTTACCAAATTTCCTGACAATTTTCTATTTAACCCATCACTTACCGACGTCTAGGCGGACACGCCGGCTATGAGTGGTGGGCAGTGCCCACCCTGATATCTTCTTCTTTGCACAGGCTGGAAAGCCTGTGCTACCCTTCATCGGGGTGCGCAGTGCATACCCTGCATGACTATTTTTTCACAGGCTGGAAGCCTGTGCCACTTAAGCCTGCGGTTACATTATTAACCTGTTTTATTTGGCGGTGGCGCCCATTGATTTCCCGGGCTGGTTGATCATCTCATGATACTCCTGGATGGTCTTTACTTCCAGTTTGCCCCGTTTCTGGGCTTTGATGGCGTCCAGGGTGGCACGGGCGGCGGCCATGGTGGTGGTGTAGGGGATGTTGTGTTCCAGGGCCACGAGGCGGATGGAGTGGGAATCGCCGGTGGTCTCGCGCCCTTCCGGGGTGTTGACCAGCAGGGAGATTTCCTGGCTCTTGATGCGGTCGATGATGTGGGGCCGGCCTTCCCGCACCTTATAGACTTCCGTGACGGTGAGGCCATTGTCCCGGAAAAACGCCGCGGTGCCGCTGGTGGCATAAAGCTGAAAGCCCTCGGCCGCATAGCCCTGGGCCAGGGTTACGGCCTGGGGCTTGTCCGCGTCCTTGACGCTGAAGACCACGCCGCCGGTAAGGGGAATGATCTGACCCGCGGCCAACTGGGACTTGGCAAAGGCCAGGCCGAAATCCTCGTCTATGCCCATGACTTCCCCGGTGGAGCGCATCTCCGGACCCAGCAGGGGGTCCACCCCGGGGAAGCGCCGGAAAGGAAAGACCGACTCTTTCACCGCGAAGTACGGCGGCTCGATTTCGGTGGTAAAGCCCAGTTCGGCCAGGGTCCGGCCCAGCATCACCTTGGTGGCCAATTTGGCCAGGGAGACCCCGGTGGCCTTGCTCACAAAGGGGACAGTACGAGAGGCCCGGGGATTGACCTCCAGGACATAGACCCGGTTATCTTTGACCGCGAACTGGATGTTGAGGAGCCCGATCACGCCCAGTTCCGCGGCCAGGGCCCGGGTCTGGGCCTTGATTTCCTCCTGGATGGCCCGGCTGAGGGAGTAGGGCGGTAAGACGCAGGCGGAGTCGCCCGAATGAATGCCGGCCGCTTCGATGTGCTCCATGATGCCGCCGATGACGGTGATCTGGCCGTCGCAGATGGCGTCCACGTCCACTTCGATGGCGTCTTCCAGGAACTTGTCGATGAGGATGGGATGGTCCGGCGAGGCCACCAGGGCCCAATTCATGAAGTTGACCAGGGCCGCATCGTCGGCCACGATCTGCATGGCCCGCCCCCCGAGGACGTAGGATGGCCGCACCAGCACGGGGTAGGTGATGCGGTGGGCGATGGTCAGGGCCTGGTCCACGGTGGTGGCGGTCTCGTTGGGGGGCTGCTTGAGGCCCAACTTATTCAACATTTGCTTGAAGAGACGGCGGTCCTCGGCCCGGTCGATAGCCTCCGCCCCGGTCCCCATGATGCGGACCCCGGCCTGTCCCAGAGGGACCGCCAGGTTCAGGGGGGTCTGGCCGCCGAACTGGAGGATCAGACCCAGGGGCTGTTCCGCGGCCACGATGTGGAGCACGTCTTCTTTGGTGAGGGGCTCGAAATAGAGCTTGTCCGAGGTGTCGTAGTCCGTGGACACGGTTTCGGGGTTGGAGTTGACCATGATGGACTCCACCCCGATCTCCTTCAGGGCGAAGGAGGCCTGGCAACAACAATAGTCGAACTCGATGCCCTGGCCGATGCGGTTGGGGCCGCCGCCCAGGATCATGACCTTGTCGCCAGCGGTCTGGCGGGCCTCGTCTTCCCACTCATAGGTGGAGTAAAAATAGGGGGTGTAGGCCTCGAACTCGGCCGCGCAGGTGTCCACCAGCTTGTAGACCGGATTGACGCCGTGCTCCCGGCGCATCAAGGCCAGGCGCGCCTCATCGCCGCCCCAGAGGTGGGCGAGTTGTATATCGGAGAAGCCCCACTCCTTGGCCCGCCGGAGCAGGTCCGCGAGCTGGTCCTGGCCCCGCCCCTGGCGGAGGAGTTCCCCGAAGGCGGCCAGTTCAGCGGCGAAACTCACCAGGTCGCGGATCTGGTAGAGGAACCAGGGGTCAATGCCGGTTATTTCATAAGCCTCCTGCACGGACATATCTTGACTGAAAGCCTGGCGGAGGTGGAACAGGCGCTGGGAATTGGGGACCCGCAGTCTGCACCGCAATTCCGTGGGCGACAGCTCCGGCAGGTCCTTGCCGTCGGCGCCCAGGCCGAACCGGCCGATCTCCAGCGACCGGATGCCTTTTTGCAGGGCCTCCTTGAAGGTGCGGCCGATGGCCATCACCTCCCCCACGGACTTCATGGAGGTGGTGAGAAAATCCTCGGCCCCCGGGAACTTCTCAAAGGCCCAGCGGGGAATCTTGACCACGCAATAGTCAATGGTGGGTTCAAAGGCGGCGTAGGTCTCCCGGGTGATGTCGTTGTGAATCTCATCCAGGGTGAAGCCCACCGCCAGCTTGGCCGCAATCTTGGCGATGGGGAAGCCCGTGGCCTTGGAGGCCAGGGCCGAAGAGCGGGACACCCGGGGGTTCATTTCGATGATCACCATCTCGCCGTTGTCGGGGTTGATGGCAAACTGAATGTTGGAGCCGCCGGTCTCCACCCCGATTTCCCGGATGATGGCGATAGCCGCATCCCGCATGGCCTGGTACTCCCGGTCGCTCAGGGTTTGGGCCGGGGCCACGGTGATGGAATCGCCGGTGTGCACCCCCATGGGGTCCAGGTTTTCGATGGAGCAGATAATCACCACGTTGTCCTGAAAATCCCGCATCACTTCCAGTTCGAATTCCTTCCAGCCCACCACCGACTCTTCCAGCATCACCTCGGTGATCATGCTGGCGGCAAGGCCTTCGGCGGACAGGAGTTGCAAATCCTCCAGGTTGTAGGCGATGCCGCCGCCGGTGCCCCCCAGGGTGAAGCTGGGCCGCACGATGACGGGATAGCCGATGACCGGGGCGGCGGTCACGGCCTCCTCCAGGGTGCGGACGATGACGCTGTTGGGTACCCGGAGATTGATGTTGGCCATGGCGTCCCGGAAGAGTTCCCGGTCTTCGGCCTTTTTGATGACCTTGGGGTTGGCCCCGATCATCTCCACCCCGTATTTCTCCAGGATGCCGGTTTCCGCCACGGCAATGGCGCAGTTGAGGCCGGTTTGGCCCCCGAGGGTGGGGAGCAGGGCATCGGGCCGCTCGCGCTCGATCACCTGGCACACCATTTCCGGCGTGATGGGCTCGATATACGTGCGGTCGGCCATTTCCGGGTCGGTCATGATGGTGGCCGGGTTGGAGTTGATCAGGACCACCTCATAGCCTTCTTCCCTCAAGGCCTTGCAGGCCTGGGTGCCGGAATAATCAAACTCGCAGGCCTGACTGATGATGATAGGGCCTGAGCCGATGATCAGGATCTTCTTAAGGTCGGTGCGTTTGGGCATTTTTTCGTTGATAATCGGGGCGCCGGCCAGAACGGTTATTTCGGCCCGGCCCCAATGTTCCTTTCCCTTATCCGTAACCCTAAAGGCGCCCCAAAGGCGCAGTTATGCGGGTTTATTTGGATCTCCCGGCTGGGGCCGGCGAGGTGGCCCGGGAGGTGGAGCGCCTGGAAGAAGTCCTATCAATAGTATTCTTTTGCGCCTATCAAGGCCAGGAGATTTTCCCCTTTCCCGCCTCGATATCGGCCATCGGGAGGGCATCCGGCGCCAGGGTGATAATGGAGTCATCCACCATCGTCAGCTGGGCCTTGGCCCTGGTCTTGGTGCGGATCACGCCGCCGGGCTCCACTCCGTCCTGGAACTTGGCGGCCAGGGCGGATTTTTCCCCGCATGACATCCCCTCCTTTGGGTGGCACATCGCGGCCTTTAGGCCGCAACCAAACTAAAAAATGATTCAATGACTATCGCCTAAAGGCGAAAGATTGTTTTGGGCGTAAACGCCCGTTTAGACTGAAGTCA
>PEWM01000156.1:6097-8874 GCA_002779455.1 Deltaproteobacteria bacterium CG07_land_8_20_14_0_80_60_11 | reverse complement strand
TGCTCACCCCCGCACACCCCGCACCTGGTGCAGACCTCCGGCCGGCAGGGCGGGGTTTCCTTGCCGTTTAGGGCCCGCTGGTATTCTTCCCAGAGATACGCTTTGTTCAGGCCGTGGTCGATGAAGTCCCAGGGGAAGAGTTCGTCGGCCCGGCGTTCTCTTAAGGTGAAAAAGTCCGGGTTGACGGGGTTTTCGGTCAGGGCCCGGGTCCAGCCCCGCGCCTGTGCGGCCAGGAGAATGTCGGCCACCCGGCGGTCCCCCCGGGCCAGCAGGGCCTGGACGTAGGCCCACTTGGGGAGGTCGGTGTGGACCCGCACCGCCTTGACCCCGTGAAACTCCCGGGCCACCAGCTTCAGGCGCTTTTTCAGCTCCGCCACTGCCATAAACGGCGCCCACTGGAAGGGGGTGAAGGGCTTGGGCACGAAGGACGACAGGCTCAGGGTGATGAGGCCCAGGTGTTTCTTGCCGAAGCTTTCCTTGATGACGGAGTGCGAAAGATTTTTCGCCAGGCGGGGGATCTCGGCCACATCAATCATGGTCTCGGTGGGCAGACCCACCATGAAGTAGAGGCGGAGCTGGCGGATACCGGCGCGGCTCACGTCCACCGCGGCCCGGGCCAGGTCGTCCCGGGTGAGGCCCTTGTTGATGACCCGGCGGAGGCGGTCGCTGCCGGCCTCCGGGGCCAGGGCAACGCTGCGCACGCCGCCTTGGGCCAGAAGTTGCAAGAGCTCGGCGTCGGCGGAGTCGGCCCTAAGCGAACTGATGCCCAGGTTACCCCCGGCGGCCAGGATTTTCCGGCAGAGGTCTCGTATAGCGGGGTGGTCGCTGACCGCGGCGCCCACCAAGCCGATTTTGCGCCGGGCCCTGATCCCCGGCTCGACCTGGGTCCACAAATCCGAAAGGCTGCGCTCCCGGGGCGGGCGGTAGACAAACCCGGCGGCGCAGAAGCGGCAGCCCCGGGAGCAGCCCCGGCCGGTCTCCACCAGAAACATCTCGCCCCACTCGCTCTGGGGGGCCAGGAGGCGGCTATGGGTAGGGTAGGGAGCCAGCTCCGGGAGGTGGGGGGCGGTCACCCGGTCCGGAAAGCCCGGCGCGGCGTCAAAGGCCGCCAGGGCGCCGTCCGGGTGGTAGCGAGGCGTGTAACCTGCGGGTACATAGGCGCCGGGGACGCGGCGGGCCAGGTCTTGGAGCATGGCGGCCCGATCCGGGGCCGGGGCGCTCTCGGCCAGAAACTCGAAGAACGGGACCGCGCCGGCCTCGCCCTCCCCTAAAAAGAAGGCGTCCACGAAGGGAGATAACGGCTCGGGGTTGAGAAAGGTGGCCACTCCGCCGGCCAGGACCAGGGGGTCCCCGGGGCCGCGATCTTGGGCTTTTAACGGAATGCCGGCCCCGGCCAGCAGGTCCAGCACATATGGGTAGTCGGCCTCAAAGGAGATGGAGAAGGCCACCGCGGCAAAATCCTTCAGGGGCCGCTGGGACTCCAGGGTGAGAATGGGGGTGCGGGTGCGGCGGTGCTCGTCGGCCTCCTCCGGCGCGGGCAAAAAGGCCCGTTCGCAGACAAGTCCCGGGTGGGCGTTGAGCAGGTGATAGATGGCCTGGAAGCCCAGGTTGCCCATGGCCACGGGATAGACCTGAGGGTAGACCAGGGCGACGGGAAACCGGGCGCCCCACTCGCGCACCACCGCGCCTTGTTCCTGGGACAGGAGTTCTTTCAGACGGGCCTTGATTTTAGCGGACATGGGAGTCTGGGTAAGGAGGTGAGGATATGGCGGGCAGTGCCCGCCCTACATGACCTTGCACTATCATCAATTGAATCAATCCGTCGGTATCATTCAATCCTTGCCCAAGCAGAGATTGGGCAAAAATTTGCGTTCCCAAGCGGGAGCTTGGGAACGAGGTGGAATGCGCCCCCCTGGGAAAAAGGCGGGGCGTGATAATTCACGCCCCCACTTACAACCCAGAACCCAGAACCCAGAACCTAAAACCCAGAACCCGCCCCTAATCCGCTTTGCGCAGGAACGGCGGGGTGTCCAGTTCGTTTTCCTCGTACTGCAGGTCGGGGTGGACGATAAATTTTTTGGCGGCCACCACCCCCAGGGCTTTCTTGACGCCATCTTTGACGGCTTCCGCGCCCCGGGCGGCGAGCGGTTCTGGCGCTCGCGCAAAGGTGGGAACTTCCAGGTCCTCCGGCTGAGTCGGGGCGCCCTGGGACCAGGCGGCCCGTTCGGCTTCGGCCCGTTTGCCGATGCCGGTGGCGATGACCGTCACCCGGATCTCTTCGGCCAGGCCTTCGTCCCAAACCAGGCCCCACTTGATGATGGCCTCATCGTGGGCTTCTTCCTGGACGATGCCGCAGATTTCCTTCAATTCTTCCATGGAGATGTCGGGAGCGGAGGTGATGTTGATGAGGATGCCCCGGGCGCCGCGGATGGAGATGTCTTCCAGGAGGGGGCTGGAGATGGCCTTGTGGGCGGCGTCGGCGGCCCGGTTGCCGCCGCTGGCGATGCCGGTGCCCATGAGGGCCATGCCCCGTTCTTTCATGACCGTGCGCACATCGGCAAAATCCACGTTGATAAAGCCCGGCACCATAATGAGGTCGGAAATCCCCCGCACCGCAAAGCCCAGGACTTCATTGGCCATGCCAAAGACGTCCTTGATCCGGGAGTTCTTGGAGCTCAGGGAGAAGAGGCGGTCGTTGGGGATGGTGATGATGGTGTCCACCACCTTGCGGAGCTCATCGATGCCGTTGTCGGCCAGGCGCCGCTTCATCTTGCCTT
>PEWM01000156.1:0-6044 GCA_002779455.1 Deltaproteobacteria bacterium CG07_land_8_20_14_0_80_60_11 | reverse complement strand
CTGAGTTCGGCCACCACCGGGGCGCCGCCGGTACCGGTACCACCGCCCATGCCGGCGGCGATGAACACCATGTCGGCCCCCTGGAGGAACTGCTTGAGGTGCTCGGCCTCTTCCAGGGTGGCGTTCTTGCCCACTTCGGGATCGCCGCCGGCCCCCAACCCCCGGGTCACATTGGGACCCAACTGGATCTTGACCGAGGCCAGACTCCGCTCCAGGGCCTGGGCATCGGTGTTGGCGGCAATGAAATCGACGCCCACCATCTGGGAGGAAATCATGTCATTGATGGCGTTGCCGCCGGCGCCGCCGACTCCTAAGACCTTGATCTTAGCCGACAATTCGTTGGGGACTAATTGGATCTTCACGAGAAACCCCCCTTAAAACCATGATAGCACGTTTCGCGCCATCATACCACTTCGCGGAACCATTTTTTGAGTTTGGACAAGAAGCCGCCGCCGGAGGAGCGCCCGTAACCGCGGTTGCTGCCGGGCCAGCGGTCGTCCCGGCGCGGGGTTTTTTGTTGACCCCGGAAACCGTACAGGGCCAGTCCCACCCCGGTGGCGTAGGACGGGTCGTGGATCACGTCGATGAGGCCGCTGACCCCCATGGGATAGCCGATACGGGTGTGCATGTTAAAGGTTTCGCCGGCCAACTCCGCCAGACCGTCCACCAGGGACGTGCCGCCCACCAGCACCGCCCCGGAGTGGAGGGGATGGCTGAACCGGGCCCGTTGGACCTCTTTGCCGATCAGATTCAAAATTTCCGCCACCCGCATGTGGATGATCTCCGCCAGGCGGCCGCGGGGCATGGTCTGGGTCTCCCGGCCGGTGAGGCCCGCCACCTCGATGAGTTCATCCGGGTCCGTCAGGGCATTGAGACAGGCGCCGTAATGTTTCTTGAGTTCTTCGGCATTGGTCAGGGAGGTGGGCAACCCCACGGCGATGTCGTTGGTCAGGTTGTTGCCGCCCACCGGCAGGACGAAGTTGTGCCGGAGGGCGTTTTCGGCAAAGATGGCCAGGTTCGTGACGCCGCCGCCGAAGTCGACGAGGGCCACGCCCAGTTCCTTCTCCTCGTCGGTGAGGACCGCTTCCCCGGCGGCCAGGCTCTGGAGGGCGACGCCGTTCACTTCCAGGCCGGCCCGGTTGGCGCACTTGATGATATTGTTGAGGGAGGTCACGGCCCCGGTAACGATGTGGACCTTGCACTCCAGGCGTACCCCGTAGATGCCCACCGGGTCCTTGATGCCATCCTGGCCGTCGATCATGAATTCCTGGACCAGGGTGTGGATGACTTCCCGGTCGGAGGGGATGGCCACGGTGCGGGCGGTCTCGATGACCCGCTCCATGTCCGCCGGGGTCACCTCACGGTCCTTGATGGCGATGATGCCCTGGCTGTTGATGACCTTGGTCTGGCCGCCGCCGACCCCGGTGTAAACCGAGCGGATTTCGCAGCCGGCCATGGTTTCGGCTTCTTCCACGGCGCGACGGATGGCCTTCACGGTGTTTTCAATATTTACCACCACTCCTTTGCGCAGTCCTCCGGCGGTGGGCGCACAGCCCAGGCCCACGATGTCCAACTGCTGGTCCCGCACTTCGCCCACCACGGCGCAAATCTTGGTGGTGCCGATGTCCAAACCGACGATGAGGTCTTGAGGCACGATTCTATCCTATGGGTTTGCTTCCATCCCCTTCAGGGTGACCAGCACCCGGTGGGGATAGTTGAGGTTGATACGGTTAACTTTGGTCAATAATCCCTTTTGCACTAATACGGGCCACAATTGGGCAAATTTTTGCAATTTCTCCGAATACTCCTGGAGACCGAGGTCCAGGGCGACCCCCACGCCGTTGGCATAAAGGGTGAATCCCCGCTCCAGGTCAACGTGAATCTCGGAGATATTCTCCAGATTGAGCGGGGGCGGGGTGGTTTTCAGCACGTCCATCAGTTGGAAGGCCTGGGTTACCACCTCGGTCAGGTCCCCGGCCGGATGCCGGAACTGTTCCGCGGTCAAACCCGTAATCACGGGAAAATTATGGGGATCTCCCGGGGACAGGGGTTTGAAGATCATCCCCTGGCGATCCATATACAACAACTCTTCGCCAAACTGAACCAGGGCCACCGGGTCCCGTTCCTGAACCTTGAGGTGGAGGCTGTTGGGCCACTTTCTGGACACCTCGGCCTTGGCAACCCAGGGGTGGGCCATCAGGGCCCGCTCCACCTGGCCCGGCCGGATGGCCAGGAGACTGGCGCCAGGGACCAGCTTGGACTGTTCCAGCAGGAGGGTACGGGAGAGACGCCTGGCTCCCTCAATCTCGATATTGTCGATATCTTTAATGCAAAACAGGTTACAGGTCAAGAGTTGATGGTAGAGCACCACCAAACCCAGGCAGAGACCGGCCAGGGTCAATAACCCCAAGCACCAGGCCATGCCCCGGAGCCAGGTTTTCCGGGATTCTCCCTTAAAACGGTTGCGGCGGTAACTGTTCTGGGAGCGCCCCCGGGGGAGGAGCCGGGTTTTGCGCACCGGCCGCTGGGGGACGAGGCGGGAGGGCCGCGGTGCGATTTTTTTCTTCATGCGCGCCTCGCTTCCTGGGGCGCCGCCCGGTTTTGCAGGCGGGCCAGCAGCTCTTCGCCAGTCTTCCAGATATCCCCGGCCCCCAGGGTGAGGACTAGGTCACCGGCGTTGAGGTGATCGAGGATATAATCTGCCTTCTCGGCATTTTCTTCAATAAAATAGACTCCGGGGTGGCCGGTGCGACAGACGCCCTCATAGACGGACCGGCCGGAGACGCCATTTAAGCGATCCTCGCCGGCGCCGTAGATCTCGGTGATGAAGACCATTTCGGCCTGATCGAACACGGAAAAAAATTCCGGCAGCAGGGCCCGGGTGCGGCTGTAGCGGTGGGGCTGGAAGGCCACCACTAAGCGGCGGTGGGGAAAGGCCTGGGCCAGGCCGGTCAGAGTGGAGCGGATCTCCGTGGGGTGATGGCCGTAATCATCCATCACCAGGATGCCCCGGGCTTCGCCCTTGAGCTGGCAGCGGCGGTGGATCTGACCCAGGTCCCGGAGGCCTTGCTGCCAGGCCGGGAACTCCAGGCCCAGGAGGCTCCCCACGGCGCAGGCGGCCATGGCGTTCAAAACGTAATGAGACCCCGCCAGGGGCAGGGTGACGGTCCCTAAGGGCTGCCCCCGGCGCCACAGGCGGAAGCGGTACCCCAACCCCTGGGGCGTCAGGTCGGTGGCGAAAAACTCCGCGGTTTGCGAGTTCAGGCTGTAGGTGATCAGTTCATGGGGGCAGTCGGCGAGAACCGGGGCCAGGTGCGGGTCGTCGGCGCAGGCGATGACCCTGGCCCCCTTCGGCAGCCGCTGCACATACGCCGCAAACATCTCTTGTACGTGGGCCAGGTCCCGGTAGTAGTCCAGGTGCTCTTTGTCCAGGTTGGTGATGATGGTGATCTCGGGGGAGAGCAGCGCAAAGGAGCCGTCGGACTCGTCCGACTCGGCCACGAAAACCTCGCCCCGGCCCAAGACGGCGTTGGACCCCAGCCCGTCCCACACCGAGCCCACTACCACCGTGGGGTCGAGATTTCCGGCCCGGAGCACCGCGGCGGTCATGGCGGTGGTGGAGGTCTTGCCGTGCATGCCGGTAACCGCCACCTGGGTATGATTTTTCATAAGATCGGCTAACAATTCCCCCCGGCGGAGGATTTTGAGCCCCCGGGCCCGGGCCGCAGCCAGCTCTGGGTTGTCCTCTTTGACCGCGGTGGAGTGGACCACGACGTCGGCGTCCCCCAAGTGCTCGGCCCGGTGCCCCAGGTGGACGCGCACCCCCAGGCCCGCCAGCCGCCGGGTGATGTCGCCCTCGGCCAGATCCGAGCCGCTCACCCGGTACCCCTGGCGCACCAACAGCTCCGCCAGGCCGCTCATGCCAATGCCGCCGACCCCGATGAAGTGGTAGGTGGTTTTATTGTTCAATTCCATTATGTTATTTTGAATAGTCATGTAGGGCGGGCACTGCCCGCCATCTTTTTCATTCGCCAAATTTATCAGTCGATTGAAAAGATACCCCTGCGCCCCAATTTGCCGGATATACTCCTTCCTCCACGTAACGGTGAAATGTGGAAGAAGGCCAATCTCCCGGACTCTCGACCAACCCATGTTTCACCGGGTTATAATGGATATAATCCAGGTGCGTTTGCAAATCCCGGTCGTCACGGATAAGGTGCTCCCAAAAACGGTTTTGCCAGACCGGTGTGGCCGGATGGCTCAATTCCTTGGAAAATTTTACTTTGATTAGCCCCCAGCGTTTGGAAAAGTCGGCGTCTCCTTTAGGAAGCGTCCATATACAGTGGAGATGTTCCGGCAATAATACCCAGGCGTCGATGTTAAACGGATAGGTTGATTGCACCTCCATAATAACCTTTTTCAAGATCATTCGATTATTCATCTCGTAGAAAAGTTTCCGGCGCCGATGCGTCACCACCGTAAAGAAGAAGGTCCCTCCAGGTTGTTGCGCCCTTATATAACGAGGCATTTTGTCATGTCGAGGCAAATACCGGCGGGCAGTGCCCGCCCTACATTATTGCTCTTTTATAACGAGGCATGTTCGCATATCAAGGTAAATGCCGGCGGGCAGTGCCCGCCCTACATGAATGATCCAAAAATTAGCCGGGTCGGATCAACGCCACACACCCCTCTACAATCTCTTTCGCCGCGTCGGGTTTGGCCAGTTGGCGGCTGGCGGCTTCCAGGTGCGACAGATGTTCGGGTGCGGTGAGAAACTGGTTTATCTTACCAGCGAAAGCCTCGCCGGTAAAATCTTTATTTAAGATTATCTCGGCGGCGCCGGCCGCGGTCAGGAACCGGGCATTGAACTCCTGGTGGTTGTTGGCCGCGAAGGGGTAGGGCACCAAAATCGCCGCCCGGCCCACCGCGGCGAGTTCCGCCAGGGTGGAGGCCCCGGCCCGGCAGACCAACAGGTGCGCCCGGCGCATCCAGGCGGCCACCTCCGGGTTGAAGGCCGCCACCTCATGGGTAAAGCCGTGTTCCCGGTAGCCTGCGGCCACCGCCTCCCGGTCGGCCTCGCCGGTGAGGTGGAGAAAGGCCAGGCGGTCTTTGAAACCCTTAAGCAACGACACCCCCCCCAGCACCGCCATATTGAGGGCGTGGGCCCCCTGGCTGCCGCCGGTGATCATGACCGTAAAGGGCGACGCGGCCCGGGGCGGGCCAGGCTCGAAAAATTCCGGCCGGATGGGGTTCCCGGTCCAGAGAGAGCGCCCGCGGGGGAAAAAATCACCGCAGGCGGGAAAGGACACGAAGATTTTTTGGGCCAGCCGGGACAGATAGCGGTTGGTGGCCCCGGGGATGGCGTTCTGCTCGTGGAGCGCCAGGGGAATTCCTAAAAGCCAGGCCGCCACGCCTGCGGGTCCGGCGGAATGCCCCCCCATACCCAGGACCAGATGGGGGTTGAGGGCTTTCAGCCGGGTCCGGGCCGCGAGCACGGCCCCCGGCACCCCTATCAGGGTGCGGCCGCGGCTCAGCAGGCCCTCGCCCTTCAAGGCCCGGGAGGAGACGGCCTCCCAGGCGAAGCCGTAGCGCTCCAGGATCTGGGTGGTGACCGGCTTGGGGGTGGTGAGGAAGGTGACCGCGGCCTGGTGGCGCACCAAAAACTCCCGGGCCACGGCGATGCCGGGGAACAGGTGCCCGCCGGTGCCACCCGCGGCGATTACCACCCTGAGGTCCATAGGGTCCCTCATCCTCCGCCCCCGATGGCCATCGGCCCCCCCCATGGGCCAAGGCGAATGGCCGCTTGCCCCAACCTGATACCAAGTCGCAGACAAACGGCAATTTTTATGTAGGGGCGGACCCATGTGTCCGCCCTGAATTGAGGGCGCACACGCGGGTGCGCCCCTACAATGCCGCGCGTTGTGATTGCGACTCGGTATGAATACCTGATTTCAAAAATAAGGTGATGGCAAAAAGCCCCCTCACTCCGACCCTCTCCCCTCCAAAAGCGGGGGGAGAGGAGGAAATCTGTTACAGAGTTATGG
>PEWM01000082.1:1070-8954 GCA_002779455.1 Deltaproteobacteria bacterium CG07_land_8_20_14_0_80_60_11 | reverse complement strand
CGCAGTCAATTGGTAGCACAGGCTTTCCAGCCTGTGCAGGCGCAGGCTAAAGCCTGCGGCTACCAATAATTACTTTTTGATTGCAACTCGGTATAAATCGGTGGCACAGGCTTTCCAGCCTGTGCCAAGGAAGCAGGTTATACCGATTAGCGCTCAATGGACAAGGGGGGGACCTATGTGTCCCCCCCTGAGGGCGCACACATAGGTGCGCCCCTACGTTTCGTCTGTAAATTTTTGACCGCGACTCGGTATTAGTCGTGCACAGCCTGGAAAGGCTGTGCCACCAGCCAATACCAGCTTTTCAGGTTTTACGGGTGGGCCAAAGGCCCATGAAGAACTGCTTCGGTGGGCCAAGGCCCGCAGGGCCTGATCGCGTCTCTGAATTCCGGAAACGGGAATTCAGTCATCTGCCCCCTCCCTTGCTAAAATCAGGTGAGAGTATTACTTTAATGGCGGGATTAGCTGGCGCCCTTAAGACCCCGTGATCCCGCCTTAAAAAGCCGCGGCTTTTACCGGCCATCTGATGATGAACGAGATGATCGTTACCGACAATCTGGGTAAGCAATACCAGGACCTGGTGGCCCTGGACGCTCTATCTTTGCAGATTCCCCCGGGAGAGATCTTTGGCTTGCTGGGCCCCAACGGCGCCGGCAAAACCACCACCATCAAAATTTTGACCACTCTGGCCCGACCCAGCCGGGGCACGGCCCGGATTCACGACTTTGATGTGGTGCGCCAGCCTTTGGCCGTGAAAAAGCTCATCGGGGTCTGTCCCCAGGAAATCAACCTGGACCGGGAACTGACCGCGTTCGAAAACTTGTGGATCTACGGGCGGCTGCACCGCATGCCGGATTTGCCGGCCCGGATCGCGGAACTTTTGGAGTTCGGGAACTTGCAGGAACGCGCTCACAGCCTGGTGCGGGAGTTCTCCGGCGGGATGCAGCGGCGGCTCCTGATCCTCCGGGCCCTGGTGTCCCGGCCCCGGGTGCTCTTTTTAGACGAGCCCACCGTGGGCCTCGACCCCCAGGTGCGGCGCCAGCTGTGGAACCTCATCCAGGAACTTAAGCTTTCGGGCATCACCATTATTCTGACCACCCACTATATCGAAGAAGCGGAGATGCTGTGTGACCGGGTGGGGATCCTGAACCGGGGCCGGCTCATCGCCCTGGACACCCCCGGCGCCCTGGTGGCCAAGGTGGGGGGGTATGTGGTGGAAACCCTCAACAGCGGGCGGCGGCAGTATCTGCTGGTCCGGGACAAGGAGGAGGCCTATGCCCGGGCCCAAACGGAGCCCACCGGGGTCATCATCCGCCAGGCCAACCTGGAAGACGTGTTTATCCAGCTCACCGGGGAGCGGCTGACCAATTGAACTGGTTTCCCATCTTTTACCGTGAAATCCTGCTGTTCCGGCGCCGGTTGCTGCGGCTGGGCTACGTGGTCTCCGCCCTCTTTTCCCCCCTGCTCTATCTCCTGGCCTTTGGGCTGGGTTTAGGAAAACGCGTGGCCATGTCGGGGGGTACCTATCTGGACTACTTGCTCCCCGGCCTCATCGCCATGACCTCCATGACCAATTCCTATACCTGGATCGCCACCAGCATGACGGTGGGGCGTCTCCACTTCCGCACTTTTCAGGTATATATCCAGGCCCCGGTGACCGCCGCCGACATCGTGGTGGGCCAGATCCTGGCCGGCATGGTCCGGGGACTGTTCGCCTCGGTCATCCTCCTGGTTTTGGGGCTGTTTCTGGGGACCGGCTTTCACCTCAACCTGATGTTTCTCCTGGTCCTGGTCCTCAACTGCCTGGTGTTCGCCGCCTTTGGGGTGATCGTGGGCATGAAGTCCCGGTCCCATGAAGATACCGCCACGTTCACCAATTTTTTTATCATGCCCATGGCGTTTTTCTGCGGCACGTTTTTTCCGGTGGACGAGATGCCCTGGCTGCTCCGGGATATCATTAAGGTGTTGCCTCTGACCCACACCAACCGCCTCCTCCGTTTTCCCTTCTGGAATCTGGAGAGCCTGGAGTCCCTGGCCCTCCTTTCGGCCTACGGCGTGGTCTGCCTGGTTTTGGGGATCATCATCATAAGGCGGTACAGCGAATAGCTCCGGCCCGGCGGGGCGGCCGTCTCTATCCGGAGAGCGGCGCCTTCCGGGGAAAAACGGCCCTGATACCGAGTAGCAATCAAACCGGTGGCACAGGCGTCTCGCCTGTGCAGGCGCAGGCTAAAGCCTGCGGCTACCCAAATAGCTCTCCGAACGCAACTCGGTATGAATGGTCCCGGTGATCACTTGAGGCTTTCCAGAAAATTCACCAGGGCCGCTTGCTCCATGGGGGGAAGGTAGGCGTAGCTGGGCATTTTGGCTAGGGGGTGGCGTTGGCGGGGATAAGCGATGGCTATCCCCAATTCCCGGGGGGTTAAGCGGGCCCCGATCCCGTCTAAGGCGGTGGCGAGCTGGCCCCCTTGCCCTTGCCAAGCGTGGCAGGCCAGGCAGCCCAAACGCCCGGCCAGTTCGGCCCCCTGGGGCCCCTGGGCCGGGGCCCGACTCCCGGGGCAGGCCAGGAGGAAGGCCAGCGCCAACCCCATCGCGGCCGGTATTCTCAAGGCTTTGGTTCGCCCGCGGCAATCATCTTCAGGATTTCGGCCTTTTCAGGGTGATCGGGTTTCAATTCCAGGGCTTTTTTGAACAGGGCCGCGGCCTTGCCCTTCTGGCCGTCGGCATAGTAGTCGGTGGCCAGGTTGATCATGGCCACCCAATTTTTCGGGTCGATCGAAACGGCCTTTTGAAACGCCGCCATCTCTTTCTGACGGAATTCCGGCGCCCCCAGCTGGTTGAACTTGAAGCGGTAGGCCATGCCGATCATGTTGTAGGCGGCTGCGGCCCGGGGTTCGGCTTTGATGGCCTTTTCGTAGCTGACAATGGCCTCGTCATACTTCTGTTGTTGAAAGTAGACAAACCCTTCCTGCATATACTTGTCGGCGTGGTCACCGCCGCAACCCAGGATGGCCGCCAGGAGCATAGTGGTGAGGATAAATCTGAACATCATACCTCCGGCTTTTCAAGGTTATTAAGGTATTACCGCAATCCGGGCCGGGATTCTCGCCCTCCGGGGTCAGGGCCGGCGAGGCTGGCAGGGGCGCCGCTCCCCCCTGGACTGCCAACCCATCGGTTATTGGCGATGGACAGATAAATATTCTAAAAAATATAATCCCTCAAGCCAGTAAGCAAGCAAAATCTATCAGGAAAAATTATCGACTTACTTGAGGGGGAGAGCCGGCAGCGCACCCTGTTTACAGGCGCCGCGGGACGAATAAACGGGAGGCTGAGGGAGACCTGAGCGCGCAAGCTTGGGGGGTTTAGGGGAACAGGGGTGGGGGGTCAACCCGCTGCCTGACCGTACCTGGAAAGGCGCCGGCGTTCCTTGACATTTGGGCGCGAGGTGCCCATCCTAAGATTTAGTTCCGCAAAAATCAGGGTGCAGGACCGAAAAATGCTGCGGCCAAGACCCGGAGGATAAAATCATGTCCGAAGAAAGGTATCCCGGCTGGTACTCGTTCATTAAGGAAAAACACGCCAACTTCATCAAGGCCCTGGAGCAGCTGGGTGAGGCGGTGCGCCAGGAGGGACCTCTGGATGACAAGACCGCCCACCTGGTCCAGCTGGCGGGGGCCGCGGCCAGCCGTTCGGAAGGGGCGGTTCACAGCCACGCCCGCAGAGCCTTAAAGGCCGGGGCGACCCCGGAAGAGATCTACCACGCCGTCATCCTGCTCACCAGCACCATCGGCTTTCCCCCGACGTCCGCGGCCTTGAGCTGGGTCTATGACGTTTTGGCGGAAGAGGCGGAGTGAGCCGTCTGGTTTTCTGAGTCTGCCCTTGGGGTGAGCCGGGCAGGTTCAACCGGCCCGGACCACTCCGGTCCTGGTCATGGGCATGACCCGCGCCAGGCTCGTGCCCCGGCAAGACGCGGGCCAACCCCGGGTGGCGGACGGCACTGCCCCCGCCGCCAAGGGATCCTCCTGCCTGATTCCTCTTGAAGCCCTCTGGTTTCGGTGAGGGCCCGGCGGGGCGCGGTGGCCGTTCCCCCATCCTCCTAAATATGCTATTATTTCACCCATGTGGCAGCGGAACAAAGTCGGCAGCAAGCTCTTAGGGGTCACCCTGCTCTCCCTGTTGGTGGCCCTGGTGGGCCTGCTCCTGGTGATCCAGTACCTGGCGACCCGGCAGATCCTGGAGTGGCACCGCCAGCGGGTGGAACTGGTGGCCCGGCTGGTGTTGGCCGAATACCGGGGCAAGATTCAACGGGTGGAGCAGGCCGCCAGCCTCCTGGCCGACAACCCCACCTATGGGGAACTCCTGGCCACCGGCAACTCGGAAGCGCTCCGGCGCCTGGTAACCCCCATGATGAAGGCTACCGGCCTCCACATCCTCACCATTACCGACTACCAGGGGGTTATCCAGGTGCGGGCTCACGACCCCGGGGCCCTGGGGGTCGATATCTCGGGCAATCCCCTGGTGCGGGCCGGTCTTAAGGGCAAAGAAGCCTCCCGCATGACCCCCTGGCAGGATTCCATCGCCCTGAGCGCCTCGGCCCCCATTCGGTACGAGGATAAGGTGGTGGGGGTGGTCCTCACGGGGCTCCTTATCGACCGGGGTTTTCTGGAGTCTCTGTCCCGTCCCGGGGCCGAGGTGGCCATGTTCTATGGCAATCGCCTGGTGGTCAATTCCTTTAAGGACCTGCCGGAAAGCGCCCTGAACCAGCTGCTGCGCCACCGCGACCTGGCGGCCAGCGCCAAGGGTCCGGTTGACCGGGTGCAGCAGCTCCAACTGGGGGATGAGGACTATACCATCACGTATCTCCCCCTGGAAGAGGGAGATAAGCCCTGGGAAAGCCTGATCGTCGTGGGGGTCAGCCGGCGGGAGTTGGGACCCACGCTGCTGACGCTGAAGCTGGTCATCTTCGGGGTGGGGGGCGCGGCCGCCCTGATCGGCGGGCTCCTCAGCTTCTGGCTCTCTTCCGGCATGCGCCGCCAGATCGCCCACCTGGCCGAGGGTACCCGGAAGGCCACCCTGGAGGGGTTGGCCGGGGATATCCCGGTGACCAGCCGGGATGAACTGGGGGACCTGGCCGAGTCCTTCAATGCCATGATCCGGGCTTTACGGGAAAAGACCCGGCTCCTCCAGGAAGAGCGGGACCGGGTCGCCGCCAATGCCGATTTTCTCGCCATGATCGTCCACGATATCAAGGCCCCTCTGACCGGGGTGCGCCTGACCATCGAGGCCCTGGAGGACGAAACCCTGCCCCCGGAGATCCATCACAAGCTGCAGGGCATCATCCAACGGAGCGAAGGTCTCCTGCTGCACCTCCACAATGTTTTGGATCTGAGCCGGTTTGAATCCGGGCGTCTGGCCCTGAGGCCGGAGCCGGCGCCTCCGGGCTTTATTATTCAGCGCCTGCTGCATCACTTCGGGGCGCTGGCTCAGCACCAGGGGGTAAACCTGGTGGCCTCGGCGCCGCCGGACCTCTCCCCCATCAGGGTGGATGAGCCTTCCCTGGATCGCGTCCTGGCCAATCTCCTGGTCAACGCCCTGGCGGCGACCCCCCGAGGCGGCGAAATCCAGGTGAAAGCCCTTCCCGGGTCTGACCGCCGGGAAGTTGAAATTATCGTGGCGGATACGGGTTGCGGCCTGAGTCCCGAGGATCAGGAGCACCTCTTCGAAAAGTACCGGCTCTCCCGGAATAAGCATGACGGGTCGGGTTTGGGGCTCTATATCTGCAAGACCCTGGTTTCGGCCAACCAGGGCCGCATCTGGGCGGAGAGCCTCGTGGGGCAAGGAGCCACCTTTCATCTGGCCTTTCCTGCCGTCCGGGAGGATGAGGAATCGCCGGTTGCTCCCGGAATCTCAAACCCCTGACTTGCGCAAAGGGCATTGCGTCGGATAAAATTAAAGAAAGAACTCCGGGGCGTTTCCTCACCTGAAGATCTGGCGCCTGGCTCCCTGACGGGAAGATGGTCAACCTTTAACGTGCACCTGGACGCGGCAGGTCGATGGGAGGCTTAAGTGGACCCGAGCCCCTGGATTTTGGTGATCGATGATGACCGCTGGACCCGGGAAGCCCTGGTGTCCATTCTGCGGCGGGCCGGTTACCGGGTCACGACCGTGGAGAGGTTTGGCCAGGAACTGGAAGCCGGCAACTTCCCCGAGCGTTATCAGGTGGCCGTGCTGGACTATCACCTCCCCTACCTCAACGGCCTGGAGGTGGCAAGCCGCTTGAAGCAGTTCCAGCCGGATTGCCGCATCGTCCTGATTTCTTCCGAGCTTCCCGACCTGCCCGAACTTTCCGGCCAGGAGGCCGTGGTGGACCGGTTCCTGGCCAAGCCTTTCTCCAGAGACGCCATTCTGGAGGTGATTGCCCAGCTTTGTCCCTCCCCGGCGCAGTAACCCCCAAGTTTCTGGAGGACCCAGCCGCGGCCGGTGACCTGCCGGAGTGGGTGCTGACCTACGCTCGCCGGGAAGGTCGGTTAACGCCCGGCGACCGGGTCCTGGTGGCGGTCTCCGGCGGCCCGGATTCGGTGGCCCTGCTCCACCTCCTGGTGCGGCTCGGTCCTGAACTGGGGCTTAACCTGGGCGTGGCTCACTTCGACCACGGCCTTAGGGGGGAAGACTCCCGGGCGGACGCCGTGTTTGTGGCCGATCTGGCCCGGCGCCTTAGGCTGCCTTGTCACCAGGGGCGCGGTCAGGTGCGGGACGCGGCCCGCCGGGACAAGGTTTCTCTCCAGATGGCGGCCCGGAAGCTGCGGTTACAGTTTTTCCGGGACACCCGCCGCCGCCACGGTTACGCCAAGCTGGCCCTGGGCCACACCGCCGACGACCAGGTGGAGCTCTTCTGGCTCCGCCTGCTTCGGGGCGCGGGGCTGGAGGGGCTGAAGGGCATGTGGCCGGCCACCCCCGAGGGCCTGGTGCGGCCGCTGTTGGCCGTGGGCAAGGCCGTTCTCCTGGCCTGGCTGGAGCTGGAAGCCCTGCCGTACCGCGTGGATGTTAGCAACCTGAGCCGGGCGTATCTGCGCAACCGGGTGCGCCTGGACCTGCTGCCCCACCTGACCCGCGGCTACAACCCCCGCCTGGCCCAGACCATCTGGCGGACCCAGACCCTCCTCCAGGATGACGAACGTCTCCTGGCCCGGGACACCGCCGCGGCCTGGGACCGGGTGGCCCGGAAGCTGGCCCAGGACTGCTTTGCCCTGGACCTGAACCGGTTTTTCAGCCTGGAGGAGGCTTTGCAGAGGCGAGTGCTCCGGTTTGGGGTAGCCGCCATGGGCGCTGACCTGACCCTCACGGCCCCCCAGGTGGCCTCACTCCTGGCCCTGGCCGGCAGTGAACGAAGCGGCGGCCTGATCTCCCTGGGGGAAAAGGGAGAAAGCGTCCAGGTGGCCCGGGCGGGAGCCGTCTTGCATATCATGAAGGCCCTGCCGGACCCGCCCCGGGAAGCCACCCGGCTGCCGGATTGCCCGGCTACGGTTGATTCTCCCGCCGGCTGGCGCTGGCGGCTGAGCTGTCGCGCCTGCCGGCCCGGCGACCCCTGGCCGCCCCCGGAGGCGGCCTGGCTGAATCCGGCCCGGGTCTCCCTGCCCCTGACGGCGCGCGGTTGGCGGCCCGGGGACCGCTTCTGGCCCCAGGGCGCCCCGGGTCCCAAAAAACTCCAGGATTTTCTGGTGGATGCGAAAATTCCCCGCTGGCTCAGGCCCCACCTCCCCCTGGTGGCCAGCGCCGGAGAGATTGTCTGGGTGGCGGGCGTAAGAGTCGCCGAGCCGGTGAAGCTCCTGCCTGCCGGCGGGGAGATGTGGGAAATTACGGTGACGCCCACCAATCCCAACACGGCCCGCA
>PEWM01000082.1:0-646 GCA_002779455.1 Deltaproteobacteria bacterium CG07_land_8_20_14_0_80_60_11 | reverse complement strand
GCGAGGCGGCTTTCCGGGAGCGCCTGGCCCGGGTCCCCACCCCCGCCGCCATCCTAATGACCTCCCTCATGACTTACTGGTACCCGGGGGTGGCCGCGGCCATCCGCCTGGCCCGGGAGCGCTTTCCCGGCGTTCCCGTCATCCTGGGGGGGATTTACGCCACCCTGTGCCCGGAGCACGCCCAAAAACACAGCGGCGCCGACCGGGTGGTCGCCGGGCCGGGAGAAGCGGCAATTTTGGGTATTCTGGAGGAGGCTACCGGTTTTTCGCCGCCGGGGCCAATCTTTCCAGACCCCGAAGATTTGGACTCCCGGCCCTATCCGGCCCTGGACCTCCTGGACCACCCGTCCTCTATCCCGATCCTCACCTCCCGGGGCTGCCCCCTAAATTGCGCTTACTGCGCCTCCCGGCAGCTCCAGCCCATTTACCGGCGGCGGGACCCCCTGGCGGTGACCGCAGAGCTGATCTACTGGCAGGACCAATTGGCTCTCGCCGACGCCGCCTTCTACGACGACGCCCTGCTGCTGGCGGCGGCGGACCACCTGCTGGTGATCCTTGCAGAATTGGCCAGCCGCGGCCGCACCTTCCGGTTCCATACCCCCAACGGCCTCCATGCCCGCCTCATCACCCGGGAGGTGGCCCGCGG
>PEWM01000007.1:18932-25324 GCA_002779455.1 Deltaproteobacteria bacterium CG07_land_8_20_14_0_80_60_11 | reverse complement strand
GGGTGCGCCCCTACAGACCGTAAGCTTTTCTTACTTCTATGAGCGCAACTTGGTCTTAAATACTATGAATCATATAAATCACAAAGAAAATCCCGATGGCCAGGATGCCCATTGTAATAAGTATGTCAAGTAGTAAAGAAGGTTGGTAAGTATCTTTATCGATATCTCTTTCGACCTTTTTATATCTGACAAATGCCAGTACTCCCATCAAGGCGCCCATCGCCACCAGGACTATGCCAAAAATTGATGAATATCCGAAGGAAGGAGGAACAGCCTCATGAACATTGGTTTTTCCTAAAAAGTAATCTATCTTTTTGATGAATAGGGCAAACTTCTCGACGACAAAACCAAATGCCATTATGCCAATACTTGTCCTTACCCAGGCAAGAAATGTCCTCTCATTTGCCATATGCACCCGGCGATTGCCAACTTTTGCCGATTTTTTATTTTCAGTTGTTTCCTCCATACTGCACACCTTTCTCTATTATTTACCGTAATTGTTTGCGTCAATGGTCCAGGCTAATTCTATCAAACCTGGGTCTGAGAGCCAAGGTTTTCTGGATAGAGAGGAAGGTCGTGCCGCTTGCAAAGTTGCGGGGGCTGGGGTACATTAGCCTCACATGAGCCAGGATGAACGCATCGTCAATCCCCGGCTCCAGGTGGAGGACCTGGGGTTGGAGGCGGGGCTGCGGCCTCGGAATCTGGCCGAGTTCGTGGGCCAGGAGGAGCTGCGGCGCAACCTGGAGATCGCCCTGGAGGCGGCCCGGGCCCGAGGCGAGGCGGTGGACCACATCCTGGTGCACGGCCCCCCGGGTCTGGGCAAGACCACCCTGGCCTACATCATCGCCCACGAGATGGGCGGCGGCATCAAGTCAACGTCGGGGCCGGTGGTCGAACGGGCCGGGGACCTGGCGGCCCTGCTCACCAATCTGGCCCCCCTGGATGTCCTGTTCATCGACGAAGTCCACCGTCTGCCCACGGTGGTAGAGGAAATCCTCTACCCGGCCATGGAGGACTTCCGCCTGGACCTCATCATCGGCCAGGGGCCGGGGGCCCGCTCCCTGAAGCTGGAGCTGCCCCACTTCACCCTGGTGGGGGCCACCACCCGGGCCGGCCTCCTCACCCCGGCGCTCCGGGACCGCTTCGGCCTGATGCTCCGGGTGGATTTTTACCGGGTGGAGGAACTGGTCCGGATCACCCATAGGGCCGCCCAGGTGCTGGGGGTGGAGATAGATGCCGCAGGAGCTTGGGAGCTTTCCCGGCGTTCCCGGGGCACGCCCCGCATCGCCAACCGGCTCTTGAAAAGGGTGCGGGATTACGCCCAGGTCCGGGGCGACGGCCGCATCGACCGGGACTGTGCCGACGCCGCCCTCACCCTGCTGGACGTCGACCAGCTGGGGTTCGACCGCATGGACCGCCGGATTCTCCTCACCATCCTGGAGAAGTACGACGGCGGGCCGGTGGGCTTGGGCACTCTGGCCGCGGCCCTCTGTGAAGAAGAGGACACCCTGGAGGATGTCTACGAGCCCTATCTGATCCAATGCGGTTTTCTCCAGCGCACCCCCCGGGGCCGCATGGCCACCAACCGGGCGGCGGAATATTTCGCCAAGTTCCCCCGCCAAGGGGCGCACCCCACGTTATTTCAGGGAGATTAGGCGGCCGGAGACCGCCGCCCTGTCGCCCGGGCTTTGATGATAGGGCGGGCCTCCGGGCCCGCCGGTTTTTTTCTGGGTTATCGGCAACCCTATTTCCCCGGTTGCAGAATTTTCAGCGCCTTCCCCAACAGTTCCAGGGCATCATAGATCGGTTCGCACGCCAGGCAATTCACGATGTTATCCCGGCCCCGGGAGGTAAAGACGGTTTCCCGGGTCCCCTCGCACTGGCAGCGTTTGGCGGCCTGGCGCAGCGCTTCCACCAGCCGGGGAAGGGGGAGGTTGTCGATATCCAGATTCTTTAATGCGTTTTCCATGCGTCGCTCCTTAGATAGTAAGTTGTCGGTATCGGCTTGAATCAAATGCGTACTGCACCTGTAGGGGCGGGTTTTAAACCCGCCCCTACCATCCTTTATACCATAAGCAGGCCGCCCCCCATGCGCAAGGCCCCGGGAAGATCGGGTTGCTTATCCCGCCTCAATCGTTATATTATGTGCAGCGAACTCCCCGGTAATATAGAGGTATGAGGTAAGCATGACCGAGAAACCGCCTTCCTCCATAGCCCGTTACGCCGTCTGGTATGTGCTGGCCTTAATCCTGTTGCTGTCGATCTTCCAGTATTACAGCGCCATGCAACAGGCCGTGGAGATCAGTTACAGCGAATTTCGCCACCTGGTGCAGATTAAAGGCGTCGATGACCTGGTGGTCAGCACCGACAGCATCACGGGTAACCTTTTGCCCCAGGGCATCGACGAATTGGCCAAAGAGAGAAAGAAACCCGACCTGCCCCAGACCCTGGAAAAGCAGTTTGACAAGAAAAAGCCGGTATTTTCTGCGGTGAGGCTGGAAGACCCGGACCTGGTGAAGCTCCTGGCCAAGGACAATATCAGCTATCGCGCCGTCCAGGAAAAGACCTGGCTCACGTCTCTCCTTTCCTGGGTGTTTCCCTTCCTGCTCCTCATCGGCATCTGGGTCTATTTCTTCCGGAAGATCGGCACCGGCGCCGGCGGCCTCATGACCGTGGGCAAGAGTAAGGCCAAG
Source organism: Deltaproteobacteria bacterium CG07_land_8_20_14_0_80_60_11 (assembly GCA_002779455.1). Taxonomy (GTDB): domain Bacteria; phylum Desulfobacterota; class Desulfobaccia; order Desulfobaccales; family 0-14-0-80-60-11; genus 0-14-0-80-60-11. The sequence continues at coordinate 22,631 of PEWM01000007.1, read as the reverse complement.
GTCTATGTCCAGGACGAAACCAAGGTCACTTTTCAGGATGTGGCCGGGGTGGAGGAAGCCGAAGAGGAACTGAAGGAAATCATCGAATTCTTGAAGAACCCGGCCAAATTTCAGGTCCTGGGGGGTAACCTCCCCAAAGGCGTCCTGCTGGTGGGTCCCCCGGGCACCGGCAAGACCCTGTTGGCCCGGGCCGTGGCCGGAGAGGCCGGGGTCCCCTTTATGAGCCTGTCGGGCTCCGATTTCGTGGAAATGTTCGTGGGGGTGGGCGCCGCCCGGGTCCGGGACCTCTTTGCCACGGCCCAGGAGAAGGCGCCCTGCATCATCTTCATCGACGAATTAGACGCCATCGGCAAGGCCCGGGGCTTTTCTCCCATGGGCGGCCCGGAAGAACGGGAAAATACCCTGAATCAGATGTTGTCCGAGATGGACGGCTTCGACACCCGCAAAGGGGTGATCATCATGGCCGCCACCAACCGCCCGGAGATCCTGGACCCGGCCCTGATCCGCCCCGGGCGCTTCGACCGCCACATCCTGGTGGATCGGCCCTCCCTCAAGGGCCGGGAAGATATTTTGCAGATCCATACCCGGAGCATCAAGATCTCCCCGGAGGCAGACCTCCATACCCTGGGGGCCCGCACCCCCGGCATGGTGGGGTCGGATCTGGCCAACATCGTCAACGAAGCGGCCTTGCTGGCGGCCCGCAAGAATAAGCAATCCGTGGAAATGGACGACTTTGAGGCGGCCATCGACCGGGTGGTGGCCGGCCTGGAAAAGCGCAACCGGGTTATGAACCCCAGGGAAAAAGAGATCGTCGCCTATCACGAAACCGGCCACGCCCTGGTGGCCGAAGCCCTGCCCACCACCGACCGGGTCCACCGGGTCTCCATCATCCCCCGGGGCATCGGCGCCCTGGGCTACACCATGCAGCTGCCCACCGAAGACCGCTACTTGATGACCAAAACCGAGCTGGAAGACCGCATGGCCGTGATGATGGGCGGCCGGGTGGCGGAGGAGTTGATCTTTAACGAAATTTCCACCGGGGCCCAGAACGACCTCTACCGGGCCACGGATGTCGCCCGTTCCATGGTGCGGGAGTACGGCATGAGCGAACGCCTGGGGCCTATCACCTTCGAGCGGGAGCGGCGCCCCCTGTTCCTGGACGCCATGCTGCCCCCCGGCTCCAAGGATTACAGCGAAGCCACGGCCCAGGAGATCGATCAGGAGGTGGCGGCGCTGGTGGAGCGGGCCCACCGGCGGGCCCGAGAAGTCCTGGAAAAGCAGCGGGCCATGCTGGAGAAGGCGGCCAAAATCCTCCTGGAAAAAGAGGTCCTGGAAGGAGAGGAACTGCGGGAGATTTTGAATTCCCACGGCCAGGAGCACCCGGCTTGATCCGATGGTAGGGCGGGCATTGCCCGCCATGGTGCGCACGGCGCACCCAAGCACAGGCGAGACGCCGGCGCCACCAAAAATTTGCCTATGTAAATTTCATCTCGTTCCCAAGCTCCTGCTTGGGAACGCATCTAAGCGCCAAGCTCCGCTTGGCAATTAGGAATTTCACCGCCGGGATTGCCGGCTTTTTGGAGCAAAGCAGAGCTTTGCATCAAAGGAGGTTCCCAAGCCGGAGCTTGGGAACCAGAAAATGCCAGGCGTTATGTCTCTGCCTTTCGGCACCTCTCATAAATTCTTTCCTTCCGGCGCCGCCCTGCAAGACTACCTGCTGGCCCACGCCGGCCCCGGCGCCCTGGTAGTGGTCCCGCACCAGCGGCTGGCGCACCAGGTCTGGCATGGGCAGCGCCTCGCCGCCCTCGAAGCCGGCCGCCCCGCCTGGGAACCGCTGGCCCTCTTCACCCTCAACGCCTGGTGGTCCGAGCTGTTTAAGGGACTGTGGCCCCAAGCAGCCCTGGCCCCGCCCCTGGTGCGCCTGGCCCGGTGGCGTCAAGCCCTGCAAACGGCTCCGCCGCCGTCCGGCCCCACCCCGGAACTGGCCTGGGCCCAGGCGTTGGACGAGGCCCACATCCTCCTGTGCCGCTACTCGATGGCGGGCGGGGACGCCCGCTCCACGGATGGCGAGGGGGATTCGCCGCTGGTGGCCTGGCGCCGCCGGGTCACCGGCTTCTATGTTGAGCTCTTGCGGCAAGGGGCCTGGCTGAGCCCGGGGGAACTCCCGGCTTATCTCACTGCCGCCCTCCGGGAGGGCAGGATCAAACTCCCCCCCCGGCTGCTGGTCGCGGGTCTGGAAACCCCGGCGCCCATGGAAGACCTCTGGCTCCAGGAAGTCGGCCGCCGCACCCAGGTGGTCCACCTCCAGGTGCGGGGCGACCTTTCAAACGTGCGGCAGGCGGTGGCCTTGCCCGACCCCGGCCAGGAACTCAATTGGGTGGCGGCCCAACTGGTGGAACTGGCCCGCCGCGGCCTGCCGCTGCACCGCCTGGCGGTCACCGCCATGGCCATTGACGCTTACACGCCCCAACTGCGGCGGGTCCTGGCCGAATTGCTGGGGCCGCCCCAGTCCCCGGACGGCTGGGCTTACAATTTCTCCCAGGGGCCGAACCTGGCCGAAGTCCCTTTTTTCCAGGCCGCCCTCCTGCCCCTGACCTTCATCGCCGCCCGGGAGCGCCGGGAAGACCTGGTCTCCCTGCTCCTGTCCCCTTATTACGGGGAGGTGCAGGTGCATGGCGGCCCACCGGCCCAATGGGACCGGGCCTTTAGGGAGCGGCGGGTGGATCAGGGGTGGGATCAGCTTCGCCAGGCGGTGCTCCGCTCCCGGCCCCCCGAGGCGGAGACCGCGGTTTTGCAACGGCTGGACCGGGTCTGGGACTCCCTGAAGTTGCCCGTAGCCCCCGCGGGGCAGTGGGGCCGCCTTCTTAAGGCCGCCTGGCAGGAACTGGGGTTTCCCCGGGGGCTCGGTGAGGCCGAACGGGAGCCCTGGGATCGACTGGCCGGGCTCCTGTCCGAACTTGAAACCGCGCTGGGGTCGGAGGAGTTTAAGGCTGGGGAGTTCCTGGAGTGGCTCAACATCGGGGCCCAGCAGGTTATCCTGCCCGGATCGGGGATTCAGACCGCCGGCATCCAGGTCCTGGGCCTCCTGGAGATGCGGGGCTTGGACTTTTCCCAGGTCTTTTGCCTGGGCATGAACTCCGGGACCCTGCCGGCCCCGCCCCGGCCCCTCCCCCTGCTCTCCGCCGCCGAAAAACGCCTGGTCCTGGGCGGAACGTATCCGAGCCAGCATCACTTTGCGGCGGAACTCTTCAATAATCTGTTGGGCGCGACGCCTCACCTCACCCTGACCCGGCCCCGGTTGGTGGACCAGGAAGAACAAGTCAGCACCCCGGTCTATTTGGGGGAGTGGGGCCAGGCCGAGATGGCCGTGCTCACTACCCCAAACCCCGCCTGGCTGCGATCTCCCGCCATCCAGGCCGTGTTTCACGCCCCGGCGGCTCCGGCCTTTCCGGGGTACTCTGACCCTTCCCTCCCCTTTCCCCTGCCTGGGGAAATCTCCTTGAGCCAGGTAAGCACCGCCTTAAGCTGCCCCTGCCGCTTCCTGCTGGAAAACTTGCTGAAAATCAGGGAACTGCCGGAGATCGAGGCCGGGCTTAACCCCCGGGAGCGGGGCCAACTGCTGCACTCAGTCCTGGCCCGCTTCACCACGGCCTTTCAGGAAATTCTCGAGACGGATCAGGCCTGGGACTATCGCCGCGC
>PEWM01000007.1:0-18881 GCA_002779455.1 Deltaproteobacteria bacterium CG07_land_8_20_14_0_80_60_11 | reverse complement strand
CGATCTCCACTGGCAGGCCGAGGAGAACCGCTGGCTGGGGGAGGCCGGCTTGCTGTGGGAGTGGCTTAGCCGTGAGCGGGAGCGTTTTGAGGCAGGCTGGCGCTGGCTGGCCTCCGAGGTGGCCTTCCAAGACCTCCGGGGCCAGGACTGGCCCTTTACCCTGCGCGGCCGCATCGACCGCCTGGACTATCACCCGGAGAATTCCGACCTGGTGGTCTGGGATTATAAGAGCGGGGACATCCCCAAGAAAAATCAGGTCTTGGAGGAGGTGGCCGAGGCCCAGTTGCCCTGCTATCTCCTGGCCGTGCAGCAGGGGCGGGCGCCGGTCAACCAGACTGCGGCCAACCTGCGGGCCGGGTTCATCGGCCTCAAGTCGCCCCGGCCCCAACACCTGAAACACGAGGATTTCGGCGCGACGCCGGAAAAGTGGCTTGAGGCCGCCCTCGCCTTTGTGGCGAAGGTCACGGCATTGGGCCGCCGCCTGGCGGCAGGGGATTTCCGTCCCGACCCCACCCCGGCCCCGGAGAAGCCCCACGGCGGGGCGTGTCAATATTGCCCATACGAGCTGGTCTGCGGCTTTGTTCCAGCCACGGACCTGGAAGAGGAAGAGATGTAGGGGCGACCCGCCGGGTCGCCCCTACGGAACTGCAATGACTCATAAGCCAACACCGCCCGCCGATCAAGCCATCCGGGACCAGGCCCTGGGTCCTGGAGAGAGTTTTCACCTGGAGGCCCCGGCGGGTTCCGGCAAGACTTCCGTGCTGCTGGCCCGGTTCCTCACCCTCCTGGCCCGGGTGGACACCCCCGAAGAGATGCTGGCCCTGACCTTTACCCGCAAGGCCGCCGGGGAGCTGCGCGCCCGGGTCATGGCCCTCCTCTGGGAACGGCAGGACCCGGGGCCTGACGCCTCCCCCCTGGAGTTGAGGCTCCGGGAACTGGCGGCCGCGGTCTTCCGGCGTCACGCCGATGATGCCCAGCTCAAGCTGACCCCGGAGCGCCTCCCCATCATGACCTTCCACGGCTTCGGCGCCCAACTCCTGAAGCTGGCGCCCCAGGAGGCCGGGGCGCCGCTGGAGTTCAAATTGCTGGAAGAAGACGAGGCCCGGTGGCTCAAAATCGAAGCCCTGGAGGAGATGCGCCGGCGTCTGAACGGCCGCCCCAGCCGCGATCCGGTGCGCCAGGCCCTGGTGCGCCGCCTGGTGCGCCTCAACAACGACTGGCGGCGCCTGGCTAAAGAGCTGTACGGGCTGCTGTCCCGGCGGGACAGCCTGGGAGACTTTTTGAATCTGGCCCGGGTCAGCCGGGATGCGGCCGCCTACCGGCAGCTCCTGGAGGAACGGTTCCAAATGGTGCTGCGGCCATCCCTGGAAGAGCTGCGGGCCGGCCTGGCGGGTTGCGACTTAGGAAAGGACTGGCCAGCGTTTTGGCGGGAACTGCAGGGGTCGGCCGCTAGCGGCCTCATCGGCCCGGAGCTGCCCGGATCGGCGCCCGCGGATTTATCTCCATGGCAAGCCGTGTCTGAAGTTCTGCTCACCAAGCAGGGAACCCCCCGCAAGCGACTCTCGGTTAAAGACGGGTTCCCTGAAGGTTTTGATCAAAAAAAATGGGTCCCCCTGATCCAGGACTTGCCCGAGACGGTGGTCAGGTTTTTGAAGCAGTGCCGGGACCTGACCCCCACCGGGGCGTCTTCGGAAGAAGCCGCGGCGCTTCAGGACCTGGTCATCCTGGTGGGACAAGCCCTGAGCGTGTACGAACAGCTCTGCGCCCGGAAAGGCGCCCTGGATTTCGTGGACCTGGAGGCGGCCACCCTGAATCTCCTCAGGGAGGACGACCCCACGGAGGTTATGCTCCGCCTGGATTGGCGTCTCAAGCACCTCCTGGTGGATGAATTTCAGGACACCAGTTTGAACCAGATGCAACTGCTCTGCCGGTTGATGGCCGGCTGGCAGGCGGACGAAGGGCGCACCCTGATGGTGGTGGGGGACCCCAAGCAGTCCATTTATGGCTGGCGTCAGGCCAAACCGCGCCTGTTCATGGCCTCCCGGAAAGGCTTGCCCTGCGGCGGCGCCGAGCCCCTGCCGCTGACGCCCCTTAAGCTGACCACCAACTTCCGGGCCACCCGGACCCTGATTACCTGGGCCAACGAGGTGTTCGGGGGCGCCGTCATGAAAAGCGGCGCCGCCGGGGCCCGGTTCCATCGGGCCGAGTCCCGCCCCGGGGCGCCGGAAGGACCTGTCCCTTATCTGGCGCTGTTTGCCGGGGACAGCGACCAGGCGGCCCGGGAACTTGAGGCCCGATGGCTCGCCCGGCAGGTGGCCCAGGCCCTGGCCACCCTTAAGGAGCGCGAGACCATCGGCATCCTGCTCTTCACCCGCACCCATCTGCCCCGGTATCTTCAGGCGTTATACGATGCTGGCCTGGCGGTCCGGGTCCGGGAGGGCCTGAAGCTAACCGAGAGCCGCACCGTGGCCCACCTGCACAATCTGGCCCGGGCCCTGACCCGGCCCCAGGACGAGGTGGCCTGGGCCGCGGCGCTTAGGGGTCCCTGGGGCCCCCAACCCCTTGCCACCCTGGCCCGGGTGGCCCAAATGCCGGGGGATCTGTGGCCCGAGAAATTGCGCCGCTTTACGGCACAAACCGAACCGGATGACTGCCCCGCCGGCTTGCCGGGGCTGGCCGAGTCCCTTTCGCAGGCCCGGCGTCAGGTGGGGCGGCGGCCTCTGGCCGACATCCTGACCGACTGGCTCGAGGCGAGCCGCGCCTGGGCCGGGATAGCCGCCTGGGAAGGTCCCCTGGGAGTGGCCAACGCCCGGACTTACCTGGACCTCCTGGCCGCGGCGGAAGCAGGGCTCCCCGAAGCCACCTTCGTCAAGGCCGACTTCAACCTCAAGGAGGCTTTTCAGCCGCCGGACCCCCGGGCCTTGGCCTCGCCGGTGGAGATCCTGACGGTGCACGGCGCCAAAGGGCTGGAGTTTCACCGGGTGTTTCTTCCCTTTCTGGACTGGCAGCCCTTGAAAAGTGAAGACAACACCCCCCCTTTCCTCCTGGAGGAGATTCCCGGCCGCGACCGCTACGGCCTGGCCCTGGCCCGGCCCTATGTCCAGGAAAAACCGAGCTCCCTGTACCTGCTGCTCCGGAACTTGAAAAACCAGCGGGTGGTGGACGAGGCCCGGCGGGTCTTCTACGTGGCGGTGACCCGGGCCCGGCAGCGCCTGGTCATGTCCGGCCTCGCCCGGCTGGACAAGAAGGGCAATTGGCAAGGCTCCGGCGACAGTCCCCTGACGTGGCTCAGAGAGCATTACCGGCTCAACCTGCCGCCGGCGGGGTCTGCCGTAAGCTGGCCCGAGCCGGAGATGCAGGTGGAACGGTTAACGGCAGTGCAGCCCCAAACCGGCGAGAGCGCACCGCCCCCGGACTTGCCCGCCGCCTGGGACTTTCACCCGGAAGCCGCGCCCTTTCAGGTGAGTTTTCCCTCCGGCCTGGCGGCCCCTCGGGAAGAGACGGCCACCGTTCCGGAAACCGAATTGGCTGAAGCCGGCGACGCGGCCCGGCTCCGGGGAGTAATCATGCACCGGGCCCTTCAGACCCTGGCCAGGGGCGGAGGCCCGCCGGATGCGCCCTCCCTGGCCGCCGCCCTCCGGCAGGAGGGCCTGAACGGCCCGGCGGCCGCCTCCCTGGCGGCGGAAATTCAGGCGGAACTCGCGGCCTGCCAGGCGGACCCCTTCCTGTCCGCCCTCCTGCGGCCGGATATCCCCCGGGCGGCCAGCGAGTGGCTCCTGGAAGACCGGCCCCAGCCGGGCGCCATCCGCCGGGGGGTCATCGACCATTTGTCCTTCGACGGCCACGACTGGTGGCTCCTGGATTACAAGACCTCCCGCCCCGCCGCCGGGGAGGACTGGGAAGCCTTCATCAGTCGGGAGACCGGGAAGTACCGCCCCCAACTCCTGGCTTACCGGGAGATGGCGGCCCGGGCCCAGGGGATTGAACCGCCTGAGGCCATCCGCCTGGGAGTCTATTTCACCGCCTCCCGGAAGGTGGTGGAGATGTAAAGACTTCGGTTATTTAATATATATCGTTCGTTAAGACGTTCAGGGCCCGGTCTTGATCGAAACCAGGGCGCCCGGCGCCAGCCGGAGCTGGCCGTCGGTCACGACCCGTTCCCCGGGCTTGAGCCCCTTGGTGATGATAACGTCGCCGTCGATGGGGCGCCCCACTTCCACGGGGCGGATCGAAACGGTCAGGTCGGGCTCCACCACGAAGACAATCTGCCCTTCCTGGCTCGTCTGAATGGCCTGGGAGGGGACCAGAATGGCGTTGGGCTGAGAGGAGAGCTGCACCACCACATTGACGAACAGCCCCGGCCACAGGCGCTTGGTCTCGTTGGCAAAGGTGGCTTTGCACAAGATGGTCCCCGTGGTTTTGTCCACGGTGTTGTCGATAAAGCTGAGGACCCCGGCCTCGCACTGGTTTTTCTGCCCGGCGATGAAGGCCTCCACCTTAATTTTTTCTGCCGCCATGAATTTCCGGACTGCCGCCAGATTTTGCTCCGGGATGGCAAACGACACGTAGATGGGCTGAATCTGGTTGATGACCACCAGAGCGGTGTCGGCGTCGGCCTTGATCTGGTTGCCCATATTGGCGATGAGGTTGCCGGTGCGTCCGGTGATGGGGGCGTGGAGGTAACAGTAGCTGAGCATCAGGCGGGCGTTTTGCACCGCCACCTGCCCGGCGTTGACCGTGGCGGCCAGAGACTCGGCGGTGGCCCTGGCCTGGTCGTACTCCTGCTGGCTGACAAAGTGCTTCCGGATCAGCTCGGCATAGCGCACCGCATCGGCCTGGGCCTTGTTAGCCAAAGCCTTATCCCGGGCCAGGTTGGCCTCGGCCTGCTGGAGAGCGCCTTGATAAGGCCGGGGGTCGATGACGAACAGGAGTTGCCCCTTCTCCACATCCTGGCCTTCCTGGAAATTCACCTGGACCAGCTGACCCCCCACCCGGGCCTTGATGGACACCGAGGCGTAGGCCTCCACGTTGCCGATGACCTTCAGATCGACGGGCACCGTCTTCTCCGTCACCGTGCCTACCAGAACCGGCACCGGCGGCGGCGGGGGTTTCTTCGGCTCGGAACAGGCGGGCAGAAACAACAAAGCAATTAACAAGAATCGAAGAACAAAGAAAAGTGGAAAACAATTTAAGTTCATATTAATAAATTAGATAGAAATGTGTTTTTTGTTAATACCAGTTAAATTTAACTATCATCAGTTGATTCAACCAAATATGATAAACTTATTTCAGTTCTTTTTGCTATTTCCTTTGCCAAATTGTCAAAATCCTGTTTTGCCCCTCTAACTGCCATGACATGAGCACCAATAGCTCCATCAGCTGGCTTTAAATGAAACATTGGTTTATGTGCCTCTTGCGCCAAAGGCATTAAACTCCTATAATGCTTAAGGAGAGCTAAGCAATGTGGGTCATCTCCTACTGATATATTCGATTCTCCAGGTTGTCCCAGTACAGCATTCCGATATACATCAGGAATACGTTCGATCCAGCGATCATACGCTTTGACTGGTCTATCCAATCTAACTGAGTGTTGCATAACTATATATCCAACAGGTTTCATTGAACCGGATGGAAGTTTAAGATCAACAGGATTTTTGCCTATTCTCTCATTCCATTCTTCACGCCATCGTCTCAAGGTGGGGCCTAAATTACGCAACCCCTGTAAGGAAAACAGATCGGGAGAAAGCGGTACAACAACATAATTTGCAGATATAAGCGCCGCCCGGTTAATTGCTCCTAAGTTGGGACCAAGATCCATTAAAATAATATCTGCTTGATGGTTCAAAGCGGCCTTTTGCATTATTCTCCAAAAGGCTGAGATAACACGAAATGCCCTCTCCTTTCGGTCCATACAGTCAGGCCAAACCGATGATAATTCATCTTCAAAACCCGAAAGCCCAAGGTCTCCAATCAAGATACCCAGGTTTTCTTCAATATTTTCAAGATGAGGGTCAGCTATATCACCAATACCTCTTAGTAAAGGTTGTATTGATCCAAAGATGGATAATGGATGATCACCGTCAGGCCAGAGTTCTTCCAGGCGATCTTCTTCCAAAAATGCGGCAGTAAGATTGGCCTGCGGGTCGAGGTCCGCAGCTACAACCCGGATTCCGAGATCCGAGTACATCCAGGCTAGATGATATACTATCGAGGTCTTTCCGACCCCACCTTTATTATTAAAGAAACCAATAACAGGAGTGCTCAAGGCCTTCTCCTTACAATGACTAACACGTGGGCATCTTTTGCAAAAAATTCTGGCGGCGGATTACCATTCTTTTCAAGTTCCCTTCGGGCAATTTGGATCCCCACACCAAATCTTTGCACGTACCCCAAATTCTTAAGGGCCTCTGCTAAATGAGGATTGCGATAATCCGTTATCCCCGGCTCGCCAAAATTCTCTTGATTTACTTGTCCGTAAGGGCCACCAGGATTGATAATTTCAATTCGGTCCCTAAACCAGGTAATTCGAGCGGGAGCATTGGTTGCCTCATAAGTGCGGTGTAAAACGCTATTTCTAGCCAACTGCTGAAGCGCCACCAACGGATAATCGGGGTGCCGAATTTCGATTGGTTGTGTGGTTACATCAGATGCAACAGAAATGTGGGCTTTAAAAGTTTCATCAAGCATCCAGAGCATCTCTGACAAGGGGCCATCAATCTCTTTTTGGTCTTTAATCGGGTCTGCCAGAGTTTCCCCATCAATGCGAAGAAATTGTATGTATGCGCCAGGAATAAACTGTCTTGGATCTGTACCAACCACTAAAATTCCGAGAACGGTTGGTTTTGGGTCAGTATCGGCTGTCACAAATCGCATTGAGCAAAGTTGCTGCTCAATCGTTCGCTGATTATTTTCTAAGACCTCAGTTGGCAAAGCTGATGGCAAATAAACCTTGTTGAAAAGATCAAAATCAAGATCTTTTAACCCGGCTGATGGAACAAGTTGGATATCGAAAGGCAAATCCTTGGATCTGCGCTTCTCGGAAAGACGTCGTTCTTCCTCCGGCGTAGCAATAGCCCGGCGTGGTCCCACCCGAATATAAGTCCGACCTTTATGACGGACTGGTGGAGCGTCGGAAGGCTCAACTATAACGACTGCTAAGTCACATCCTTTCACTATTTTCTTCTGAACCGTCATCATTGGAAATGGCATAATATTGCCATCAGATCGCATATCGGCCAGTGTAAGAAGTAACTGATCTGTTATAGTAAGATTTGTGCAGGTTCCATTGTCATTAGCGCCAATGAATATAACCCCGGGCTGTTGGTGGTTCGGCAAGTCGTTTGCGAAGGCGCAAATTGCCTGCCGAATCTTATCCTTTTCAGAAACGGAGGCCTTCCGCTCCACCCTATCAGATTCAATATCATGCAAAAGGTTTATTAACTCTTGATCATCCATGCCGTTTGACTATCCCCGTAGTTTGAAGCACCAGGGCCTTCATATCCTATATATATCTGAAATATCCATAAGATGGTATAATTTCGTCTACACAACAAGAATTGACACCCGCATAGCTTAACTCGCAGATTTTACGCAATATGCACCTTGAACCGGGCCACGGCCAGGCCCAGCATGCCGATGCCCAGAACGGTCATGGCCGTGATCTGGGGCCACAGGAGGACCAGCCCGGCGCCCTTGAGAAAGACCCCCTGAGTCACGATAATAAAGTACATCAGCGGGTTGAGATACGTCAGGTACTGAAAAAACACCGGCATGTTGGCGATGGGAAAGATAAGCCCGGACAGGAGAATGGCCGGGGTCAAAAACAGGTTGCCGGCCATCATGGCCTGCTGCTGGGTGGACGAGACCGTGGAAATCAGCAGCCCCAGACCCACGGAATTGAACAGAAAGGCCATGGTGCCCAGGAGCAGCACCAAGAAGCTGCCCCGGAAAGGCACCTCGAACCACAGGATCCCTAAGGCCGTGACCATGGCCACTTCCAGCAGGGAGATGATGACAAAGGGGATGGTCTTGCCCAGCATCAGCTCGATGGGCCGGATGGGGGTCACCAGGATCTGCTCCAGGGTGCCGATCTCTTTTTCCCGCACCACGGACAGGGCAGTCAGCATCAGGCTGACCAGCAGCACCACCATGGCGATGACCCCGGGCACCATGGAGTGGCGGCTGATGAGGTTGGAGTTGAACCAGGCCCGGGGCTCGATGTCCAGGGGAGTCCCGGACTGGCCCGCCCACTCCTGCCCCTGGCGGGCCAATTGCCGGTCCAGCTGGAGCTGGTTATAATCGGCGATCACCGTACCGGCATAGCGGCTGACGATCAGGGCGGCGTTGGAATCGGTGGCGTCCACGATCACCTGGAGCCGGCCCGACTTGCCCTGGCGCATCCGGGTGGCGAAATCCCACTGGATCCACAGGGCCAGGGTGATGTCGCCCCGGTCGACTAAGTGCAGCAGCTCTTTCTGGCTCTTGACATAGTACTTGACATTGAACCAGTCAGTGGAGGTGAACCGGTCGATGAGCTGCCGACTTTCCAGGGTGCGGCTTTCATCGAACACGGCCACGGCCACATGCTTGATGTCGAAGTTGACCACATAGCCATAGGTGAGCAGCTGCACCAGGGGCGGCACGATGAGGAAAAAGCGGAGCTTCTTGTCCCTAAAAACCTGGATGAATTCCTTGATGATAATGTGCCGGATGCGACGCCACATGAATAGCTCTTAGCTGTTAGCTGTTAGTTTCTGGGCTCAAGTAGATCGTAACCCTGCTTAAAAGTTGACATCCTCTCTCCTTCATGATTTTCAAACCCGCCACTGAAGCTATTTTTTCATTTGTTTTTTGCTAACTGCTAACTGCTAACTGCTAACAGCTCCCCCTCACCTGATCTTCTTGACAAACTTCTTGATGGACATGACCACGAAGAAGGTGGCGGCCCCGGCCAGCATCAGGGCGCTGGGCCACAAATAGTCCATTCCCAGGCCCTTGAGGTAGATGCCCTTGGAGATGGTTACCAGGTACCGGGCCGGCACGATGTAGGAGGCGATCTGGAGCGGCAGGGGCATCAGGTAGATGGAGAACACGAAGCCGGACAGGAGAAAGGACGGCAAAAACGTGGTGAGCATGGCCATCTGAAAGGCCTGCAACTGGTTTTCCGAGGTCACCGAAATCAGCAGCCCCTGCCCGAGGGTGGCGATCAGAAAAATGGCCGCCAGGGCGATCAACAGCCAGGGGCTGCCCCTAAGCGGCACCTGAAAGAGAAACTTGCCCATGGCCATGACCACGGCCATATCGAACATGCCGATGATGAAGTAGGGCCCGAGTTTCCCCAGCAAGAGCTCCGTCCGCTTGAGGGGAGTGGCCATCAGGCCCTCCATGCTGCCCCGCTCCAGTTCCCGCACCACCGTCAGGGCCGTGAGCAGGGCCCCCACCACGGTCATGATGACCGCAATCAGGCCGGGGACGATGTAGTTGCGAGACTCGAGATCCTCGTTGAACCAGAAGCGGGTCTGGGCGTCCACCGGCATCTCCTGGCGTCCCGGGCCTTTGGCGCTGAGCCGCTGCCCCAGAAGTTTCTGGTTGTACGCCGCGGTCACCGCCTGGATGTAACCGAGCACGATGTTGGCGGTGTTGGAATCGGTGCCGTCTACCAGGGCCTGCCCTTTGGCGGTCTTTCCCGTTTGATACTGCCAGGAAAAATCATAGGGGAGCATCAGGCCCACCTGGACCCGGCGCGACAGGAGCAGGCGCTTCAGTTCGTCGTAACTCTGGGTATACTTCACCAACCGGAAGTAGTCGCTGCCCCGGAACTGGTTGATAAAATCTTCGCTCAACTGGCTCCGCTCCTGGTCGTAGATCGCCAGGGTGACGTTCTTGATGTCGAAGGTGAGGGCATAACCATAGAGCAGCAGGAGCACGATGGGCAGCAGGATGATCTGGAGGAGGCTGATGGGGTCCCGCCGGATGTGGATCAACTCTTTACGGGAAATGGCCCAGGTGCGCGTGACATCCATAGTTTTTAGTTTTTGATTTTTGGTTTTTAGTTTTTGGTCGGTTTGTCTGGTTTTAATTATCCGTTTTTTTTCTTAAGGATTTTTTCTGCTTTTAGCTGATTGCTGACTGCTGATAGCTGACAGCTTCCTTTCCCTCCGCCCGCTGCACCAGGGAGATGAAGGCGTCTTCCAGGCTGGGCCGCACCCGCTCGATGCGGCCGCAGGCGATGTGATGGGCCGTCAGGGTCTCCTGAATAGCCGGCTCGGTCTCCTCGGGCCGGGTGGTGGCGATGTGCAGGCCGTCCCCGAACACCGCGGCTTCGGCCACCTGGGGCAGCTTTTTAATCAAATCCAGGGCGCCGTCCAGGTTGCCGGGATAAAGGGCCAGGATGGTTTCCTTCACCTCCCCTTTGAGCTCGCTGGGGGTGCCCTGAGCAATGATGCGCCCCTGGTAGATCAGCACCAGCCGGTCACAGAACTCCGCCTCCTCCATGTAGTGAGTGGTGACCAGGATGGTCCTGCCCTCCTGGGCCATGGCGTAGATCAGGTCCCAAAAATTGCGCCGGGAGATAGGGTCCACCCCGCTGGTGGCCTCATCCAGAAACAGGATGGAAGGCTCGTGGATGATGGCCGAAGCCAGGGCCAGCCGCTGCTTCAACCCCAGGGGCAGGGTGCGGGTCAAATCGTGGCGGCGGTCCTCCAGTCCCACTAAGATCAGCACTTCAGTGATGCGCCCCGTCAGGCGGGCCGGGTCCAGGCCATAGACGCCGCCGAAAAAGGTGAGGTTTTCCTCGGCGGTCAGATCCTCATAGAGGGAAAAGCGCTGGGACATGTAGCCGATGTGGTTTTTGATCCGGGCGTTTTCCCGGATGATGTCGAAGCCCCCCACCCGGCCCTCGCCGCTGGTCGGCAGCAGCAGTCCGTTGAGCATGCGGATGGTGGTGGACTTGCCCGCCCCGTTGGGTCCCAGAAAGCCGAAAATCTCCCCCCGGTGGACCTCAAAGCTGATGTCGTCCACCGCCTTAAAATCCCCGAAATGCCGGGAGAGATTTTTGACTACAATGGCTTTTTCGGTTGTCATGAATAGCGTTTTATGTCCATGCCGCCATTTTCTTGTTCCCAAGTTGAACTTGGGAACGCGGCTGCGCCCCAAGCTCAGCTTGGGAACCAGAAACCTGATGGTGCGCGGTGCGCATCCTGCGACCCTGCCTCTTGCAGCACCTCCAGGGTCTGGGCCACCGTGCTCTCCCAACTAAGTCCGGCCACCGCCTGGGCCGCAGCCTGCCGCACCTGCGGGTCCCGGTCCCGGGTAAGGAACGTCGCCAGGGCCTCCGTGAGGCCGGCGATGTCGTCCGGTTGCGGGATTACGGCGCCGTTCGCCCCGGGGGTGATGAATTCCGCCGCCCCGTTAGCCGCGGTGGTGACCGCCGGCGTCCCGCAGCCCAAGGCCTCCAGCACGACGTTGCTGCACGGGTCATAGAGGGTGGGCAGGGCCAGCACCGTGGCGGCCTGATAAAACGGCGCGGTCTCAGCCACCGGCCCCCAGAATTTGACCCGGTCAGCCACCCCTAACCGTTCCGCGGCCCGGAGGTAAGGGGCGATATGCCCTTTGCCCACCACCCATAAATGACTGGCCTTATCTTTTAGACTGCCGAAGGCCTGCAAAAGATAAGTCAAACCTTTCCGTTCAAAACCCGAACCCACGAATAACCCCACGGCGCCGTCCTCCGGCGCCCCCAGGCGGCGGCGGAGAGCCGCGGCGGCGCCAACGTCCAGGGGGTGAAACCGCTGCCGGTCCAGGCCGTTCACAATCACCCGGATGCGCCCCGGGTCCACCCCATAGAGCCGGATGATTTCTGCCCGCACCTGCCGGGAGTTGGCGATCACCCGCGAGAGCCCCGGAGAGGTGAAGAGCCGCCGCTCGACCACGAGCATCACCCGGTGAAAGGGGGTTAACCACTGGGCGGCCCGGGCCAGGGGCGAGAGATGGGGGGCGCGGCGGGCCAAAAACTCCCGGTGGCAGCCGTCCCCGGCGCGAAAGACCTGGGGACCCGGCACTCGCTCCAGGCTAAACACCACTTGGGGGCCGGCGTTTTTGAGGAGGCGGCGGGTATTCAGGGCAAAAGACAGCAGCCGCAGCGTCTTGCCGCCCCAGACGGGGACCCGCACGTAGCCGACTTTCGGCCCCAGTGCGGCCTGGGCCTCGGTCGCTCTTTCCGTGCCGTACACCGCCACCTCGTGGCCGGCCGCGGCCAGGCCCCGGACCAGATAGCTTAGGGTGGTCTCGGCCCCCCCGAGGGCCGTCACCCGCTGTCGTAAGAGCGCAATCTTCATGGATTATCTAGTGGTGGCATAGGCGTCTCGCCTGTGCCGGCGCAGGCTACAGCCTCTTTATAAGGGGTTGGGGTTGGGGGTTTGGGGGAGGGGGGAAAGGGCGGGTGCCCTTTGCCCCCTCCCCCAAAAGGCCTAAACCCCGCCCTTAAGTTCGGCGAACGCCGCCTGCTCGAAGGCCTGGGCCTTGTCCGACCGGGGCACCGAGGCCGGCCCCTAGACCACCCGCTGGGCCGGGGAGGTGTCTTGTTTGACTTTGGCAACCTGCATCTCCCAGATAGCCATGGCGTCGCTGCAATTCATGGGCTCTCTGACCAGGCGCATGGTCCCCTGGACCCCCATGACCAGGTCGTCGGCCCCGATAATTTCCAGGGAGACCCGGCCGTCCCGGCGCAGGTTGGCGGAGGTGCCGCTGTGCCTGAGCAGGCCCACCAGCAGGGTTTTCTCATCCTTGGCATAGATGAGGGAAATGGGGCAGGTATTGGGGGCCCCGCCCTCTCCCACCGTCCCGGCCACCACGATGATCTTGTTGGGGTTCTGGTTGAACAACGCCATCAGGTCGATGATCTGTTCTTCCCCGGGTTTCCGGGCCACGTTGACCTTCAGTCCATCTCCCACTACTCTGGCCATGGTTTTCTCCTAGGCAAAAGGTAGCCGCAGGCTTTAGCCTGCGTTGGAATGAACCAGGTTTCCAGGAAGCGCAGGCTAAAGCCTGCGGCTACCAGAATCCTATTCATAGGTTTCTGTGAACACAAATTTAACGTTTACCCCTGCTTAGCATCATTTAAAAATGCAAAGCAGAGATTTTTTTCAGTATCATTCCCAAGCGGCAGGTTGGGAATGATAAGAAAACATGGTCTTATCTTTTAAATATCATCACCAATGACATGGGAAGATTAGAATAATATTCCCATCCATCGGCAGCCATTTTATCCAAAATTGACTGAAGGCCTTGTGGGTTGTCTGTTCCAGTAATTACCTTATATTCAATTTTCTTTTGAGCTGACGCTGGGCTGATTGAAAATGTGCCTACAAGGTACCCGAATGCAATCAAAAAATGCCGGCCAAGACCATGAAAACCAATTTTTTACTCAATTCGTCCTCCTTTTTTACCGAGAGATCGGTTTTATAAAGATTTTTTAACTAACTCTATTTTCAGCAATATAGGGCGTGCCGTGCACGCCCACCTTTGGCGGCCACAGGCCGCCCTATATTTGGCCGAAATGCTGCGCCATTCGCTCCAGCACTTCCGCCGGGGTCAGCTCGACCAGACAGCGGCTGACTTTCCCGCCCTCACAGCCGTCTTGGCCGCAGGGCAGGCAATCCCAATCCTTCTGGATCACCAGGTGGCCCTCGCCCCAGGGACCCCAGTTGAACACCCCGCTGGGGCCGAAGAGGGCCACCACCGGGGTGTTCACCGCCGCGGCCAGGTGCATGGGGGCGCTGTCCATCCCGAAGAACAGGCGGGCTTTACTGATGAGGGCCCCCAGCTCCTTCAGGCTCAGGCGGCCCGTCAGATCCACGGGCGCGGCCCGGCACTCCTTAAGCACCGCGGCCAGCAGTTCCTGTTCATGGGCGGCCCGGGTTCCGGTGAGGACCGTGGTAAGGCCCCACTCCTCTTTAAAAAACTCGATCACCCGGGCGTAACCGGCGGGAGTCCAGCACTTGAAGCGCCAGCCGGCCCCGGGATGCATCACCGCGAAGCGCTGCTCGGCCAGTCCCAGGGACGCCAGCCGGTCTCGTACTTTCTGCTCCACTGCCGCATCCCAAAAAAACTGCAAACGGGGATTCACCGGTTCGATGCCCAAAGCCCGCACCACCGCCAGGTTTTGGTCCACCAGGTGCATTTTCACCGGTGGGCGGGGGAGCAGCCGCGTAAAACAGCCGTGGCGCTGCCAGAAGGGCTGCCGGGGGTGGGCAAAGCCGATCCGCTCCCGGGCCCCGGTGAGGCGCGTATAGATGGCGCCCCGGTCGCCGCCGGAGAGCTCCAGCACCAGGTCGAAGCGTTGCCGTCTGAGGTCTCGGATAAACCGGAGGGCCTGCCCCCAGGTTTCGCCCCGCCGGTCCACCACCATGAGGCCGTCCAGCCCCGGGTGGCCGGAGACCATATCCTCAGTGCCCCGGGGAACCAGGTAGGCCAACCGGCACTCGGGCCAGGCCGCTTTGAGGGCGGCGATCACCGGGGTGCTCACCAGGACGTCCCCCGGCTGCTTGAGCTTGATCACCAGGATGCGCTTATCAGTCGCGGTCGGCATCAATGGCGTCTTTGGGGCCCATAGCCACGCCCCGTTTTGAGGCGCGGATGAATTCCAGGAGGTGGGCCACTTCCGGGGTCAGGGGCACTTCCTGTTCCACCCGGGCGCACGCGGCCTTGAGGTTGCCCCGGTGGAAGAAGAGCAGACGGAAGGCCTGGCGCAGGGCGGCAATGGTTGGGGAAGCAAAGCCGGCCCGCTTCAACCCCACCAGATTGACCCCCTTGACCGTGTGGGTGTCATCGATCACCGCGTAAGGCGGAATGTCCCGGGAGGCCCGGGCGCCGCCCCGCATGATGGCCAGGGCGCCCACCCGGATGAACTGGTGCAGGAGACAGTTGGCCGAGATAAAGGCCCGGTCCGCCACCTCCACGTAGCCGCCCACCAGGGCGCCGTTGACCACCACCACGTGATCCCCCAGACAGGAGTTGTGGGCCAGGTGGCTCAAGGCCATGAGAAAATTGTGATTGCCCACCCGGGTGGCGCTGCCGGGAGTCGTGCCCCGGTGGATGGTGACGTATTCCCGGATGCGGTTGTGGTCGCCGATGATAGTGTAGCTCTCCTCCCCGGTGAAGGCGTAATCCTGGGGGTCGTAGCCGACGATGGCCCCGAAGCCGATGAGGTTGTGCTCCCCGATGGTGGTGTAGGGGCCGATGTAGGCGTGGGCCAGGATGCGGGTGCCGGCGCCGATGGTGCTCGGGCCGTCAATGATCACTCCCGGCCCGACCTCAACGCCGGGCGCCAGTTCCACCCCCGGGGCGACCCTGGCAGTGGGGTCAATGGCCATCTAAGTCCCTCCCCTGGGAAAGCTCCCGGAGATAGTAATATTTCAGAAACTTGTACATGCTCATGAGTACCGCCAGGTCATACCCCGTCGCCCCCTCCAAAAATCCCCGCCGGATGAAATAGAGATGGAGAAAGGAGAAAAAGGGCCTGAAGAAAAGTTCTCCCGGATAGGGGCGGCGTCCCGCCTTGGCCAATTCCTGCGCCGCCAGACGGGCGTACCGGTCCATGCGGGCGACATATTCGCTGACGCTCCGGTAGCTGTAATGCTCTAACGGGGTCGTCAGGGTCCCCACGGACCCGGCTACCACCACTTCCTCGTGGACCTCCCGGTCCCGGAAGCGGCCCCGGCCCCGGCGAAACAGGCGCAGGGTGTAATCGGGGTACCAGCCCAAATGCCTGATCCAGCGGCCGCAGAAGTAATTTTTCCGGGCCACCCGGTAGCCGTCCCGGGGGCCATCGGCGGCGACCACCGCCAGGATTTCCTCCTGCAAGGCCGGCGGCGCCCGCTCATCGGTGTCCAGACTGAACACCCACTCACCCCGGGCCTGGTCCAGGGCATAGTTCTTGGTGCGGCCAAAACCCTCCCAGGGGGCGTCAATCACCCGGCCGGTATAGGCCCGGGCCAGCTCCACGGTGCGGTCGGCGCTGCCCGTGTCCACCACCACGATTTCGTCGGCGAAGCTCACCGATTTGAGGCAATCGCCGATGTTGGCCTCCTGGTTCAGGGCGATGACGATTACGGATAGTCGGGGCATAAATACGGTTTTTGGTTTTTCGTTTTTGGTTTTTCGTGCCAGGTTTTCGGCGTTCAGGTTTTAGTCCCGCGGCTCAGTTTGTCCACCAGGGCTTCTACTAAAAACTAAAAACCAAAAACCAAGAACTATCATTTCAAGGGTTTGGCCTCATCAATGAGCATGATGGGGATGTCGTCCTTGATTTCGTAGACCAGGCGGCACTGGTCGCAAATGAGGCCGTCGCCTTTCTCATTGAGGCGAATGTCGCCCTTGCACTTGGGACAGGCCAGGATTTCCAGGAGTTCTTTGCTGATGGGCATATTTCCTCCACAATGGGGTGGGGTAAACTATCGCTCGGGTGAAAAACGCCTCAACCTCCACATTTGTCATTCTGAGCGAAGCAAGAATCTCGTGGACTTAAGGGCTTGAGATCCTTCACTCCGTTCAGGATGGCAGAATAAAGCGTTTTTCAAAATCCTAATAGCTCATATACTGCCGCAGGTAGGCTGCTAAAATTTCCCAAATCTACCGCATATTATCAGCTAATGGGTCGGACAGACAAGATTTTCTCACACGCGGCCTCAACCATTGCCGGGGTGAGGTCGTTGAGGCACCGGGGGTCGGGGCACTGGCGCTTAAAGCAGGGGCTGCACGAAAGCCCCAGGCGCACCACCCGGTGGCCCTCGCCGAAAGGCCCGGTGCGCCAGGGGGCCGTGGGGCCGAACAGCGCCGCGACCTTCGTTCCCAGGCTTGCTGCCAGGTGCATGGCCCCGGTGTCGGTGGTGACGGCCAACCGGGCTTTTCGTAAGATGCCGGCAAGCTGCGCCAGAGAGGTGGAACCAGCCAGATTGAGTAACGGCGCCTGGCTCAACCGCACCAGGCCCGCGGCCAACTCCCGGTCGGCGGCGCTCCCGGTGACGGCTACCTGGAAGCCCTGGCCGTGGAACCACTCCGAAAGGCTCGCCCAGGACGCCGGGGGCCAGAGTTTGGAGGTCCAGCGAGCGCCGGGATGGAGCACCGCCAGGGGCCGATCAGCCTTACCCGGTATCAGCGCCGAAATATCCACCGCCGTATCCAGACCCAGACGGAAGCGGGGCAGGGTAGGGGGGGCCCCCAGATAATGGGCCAGGTTCAGGTAGCGCCAGACCGCGTGGGCCTCGGGGTCAAACGGTTTCACACGTTCGGTGAGCGCCAGGTAGCTCAACTCCCGGGTCTTATCATAGCCCACCTTGCGGGGACTCCGGGCCAGGGCCACCCACACGGCGCTTTTGAGCAGGCCCTGAACGTCCACCACCAGGTCAAAGGGGCGGGCGCGGAGCTGCTGGACGAGCCGGCGCCAGGTGGCCGGATTGGACCCGGACCAAAACTCGGCGGGGCGCAGCCGGGGCGCCACCCAGACTTCGTTGAGCGCCGGGTGGCCGGACAACAGCGGCGCATACGCGGCCTCCACCAGCCAGGTGATGTGGGCGCGAGGATAGGCGGCGCGCACCGCCTCCAGGGTCGGCAGGGCATGGAGCACATCCCCGAAGGAACTCAGCTTGACCAAAAGAATTCGAGGATGGCTGTGTCGATGAGAGGGGGACATCCGTAATGGTCCCTGCGATTTGTGGCGTAGGGGCGGTGCGCGAACCGCCCCGACAAAGTTGGCGAAGGGTGCGCACTGCGCACCATGCCTTTGCTACTTATTATGTTCTGGTTCCCAAGTTGAACTTGGGAACCCAAATGTACCCCAAGCTTGGCTTGGGACCGATCCAATGCCAAGCCAAGCTTGGCGAGCAATGGCGTCCCCAAGCCAAGCTTGGGGCGAGAGGCCAGTTGCCACGGCTGGTGTAGGGGCGGGTTTTAAACCCGCCCCTACAGCCCAGCACAAATAGCCTATATTTTGCCCAGGTCTTGCAAAATCCACTCCACCGCTTCTTGAAGATCCAGCGCCACCTGGACCGGCTGCACCCTTTGCCCCGCCCGGAGATATTCGTACTCCCCCCGGCCGTAGCCGGTGAGCACCAGGATGCCCTTGGCCCCGGCGTTGGCTGCGGTCTGTATATCGATATAGCGGTCACCCACGAGATAAGAGCGGGACAGGTCGAGATCGAGGCCCCGGGCCGCCTGCTCCAGCAGCGTGGGCGAAGGCTTGCGGCAGGCGCAGCCCTCATCCGGGCCGTGGAGGCAGACATAGATGCCATCCAGATGCGCTCCCCCGGCCGCCAGGAGCTGTTGCAGGTGCTCATGGACCTCATTCACCAGGGTGACGGGAAAGTAGCCCCGGGCCGCCCCGGATTGGTTGGTGACGAGCACCACCTTCAGCCCCGCCGCATTGAGGCGGCGAATGGCCGGGACCACCTGGGGCAGCAGCCGGAAACGGCTGAGGTGATTGATATAGCCCATCTGTTCGTTGATGGTGCCGTCCCGGTCCAGGAACACTGCGGGTTGACTCATGGGCTGTCCTTAAGCCGGGAACGGGCGGCCGCAACCACCTCGTCCACGCTGATGGCAGTCAGGCAGGTATAGCCTGCATCGCAGGTGCGCTTAAAGCATGGGCTGCACGGCAGGGGATGGCGAATTACCGTGGCCCGGGAGGTGAAGGGGCCGGTGGCCCCGGGGTCGGTGGAGCCGAACAGGGCCACCAGGGGGACCGAGAGCGCGGCGGCGGCGTGCATCAACCCCGAGTCGTTGGTGACCAAAAGGTTGAGCCGGGACAACACCCCCAGGGCCTGCCGGAGGCTGGTCCGTCCCACCAGATCCACCACCGGCCCCTGAAGCTGCTCCTTGACCTCATC
>PEWM01000045.1:2068-8984 GCA_002779455.1 Deltaproteobacteria bacterium CG07_land_8_20_14_0_80_60_11 | reverse complement strand
GTCCGGTTCACCAAGCTGGTGACCCAGAAGGCCGCGGCCCAGACGGATGTGGACAACTGGCTCTACCAACGGGATGCGGCCCAGGCCGCGGTGATGTCGGCGGAGGCGCAGCGGGACCTGGCCCGGCTCAACCTGAGCTATACCAAGGTGACCTCGCCCTTCGATGGCCGCATCGGCCGCCGGCTGAAAGACCCGGGAAACCTCGTGGGCGCCGGCGAAGCCACCCTCCTGGCCGATGTCGATCAGATCGACCCCCTCTATGTCTATTTCACCATCAATGAGCGGGACCTCCTGGACATCACCAAAGAGACCAAGGAATCGGTGGACGTGGTCATTCGCAAGGACATCCCCCTGTACCTCGGTCTCACCAATGAGGAGGGCTATCCCCACAAGGGCTACCTGGACTTCGCCAGCATCAGCCTCAACGCCACCACCGGCACCTTGACCCTGCGGGGGGTCTTTCCCAATCCCCAGGGCATGATGCTGCCGGGGCTGTTCGCCAGGCTCCGCGTGCCGGTGACGCACGACAAGTCCGCCTTGCTGGTGCCCACCGTGGCCATCGGCTTCGACCAGTTGGGCCCCTACCTGTTGATGGTGGACGACAAGAATGGCGTCCAGCGCCGGGGCGTCAAACTCGGCCCCGAAGTCAAGGACCTGACCGTCATCGCCGAAGGCCTGCAGGAGCAGGAGTGGGTCATCACCAACGGACTCCTCCTGGCCATCCCGGGTAAGCAGGTGACTCCCGTCAAGGCCTCGGCCTCCAACTCGGAACCGCCACCGGCCCCGGCGCCCGGCGGGCAACTCAAGAAAGCCGCCCCATGATCTCCGATTTTTTTATTGACCGGCCGATTTTCGCCAACGTCATCGCCATCGTCACGGTCATCCTGGGGCTGGTGTGTCTGTATATTCTGCCGGTGGCGCAGTATCCCGAAATTGTGCCGCCCACCATCCAGGTGACTACGATGTATCCCGGGGCCAGCGCCGAGATCATCGCCAACACCGTGGGGATTCCCATCGAACAGGCGGTCAACGGCGTGGAAGGCTCCAGTTACATGTCGTCCACCAGCTCCAGTGCCGGGAATTACACCCTCACCGTGACCTTTGCGGTGGGCACCAATCTTAATGCGGCGTTGACCCTGGTGCAGAACATGGTCAACGGCGCCACCGCCCAGCTTCCCGAGACGGTGCAGGCCCAGGGCGTCACCGTGCGGAAGGTCTCCACCAACATCTTGCAGGTGATCAGCATCTACTCCGATGATGACCGCTATGATGCGACCTATCTCTCCAACTACGCCATCATCAACCTGCAATACCCCCTGGGCCGTCTGGCCGGGGTCGGCCAGGTCCAGGTGTTCGGCGCCGGGCCTTACAGCATGCGGGTCTGGCTGGATCCCAACCAACTCCAGTACTACAACCTGACCACGCTGGATGTGGTGCATGCCATTCAACAGCAAAACGTCCAGGTGGTGGCGGGGCGACTGGGAGCCCCGCCGGCGCCGGCCGATCAGGCCTTCCAGTTTACGGTCAACGCCCTGGGGCGCCTGTCCGACGTTAAGCAGTTCCAAGATATCATCGTCAAGAGCGTGCGCCGCGAGCAAGGTGAAACCGCACAGTTGGTGCGGGTGCGGGATATTGCCCGGGTCGATTTGGACCAGCAGTATTACAGCAACTTTGGCGGCCTGAGCGGCAAGCAAGCCGGCCAAATCCTGCTCTTCGCCCTGCCCGGGGCCAACGCCATCGACGTCGGCGACAAGGTCAAAGCGGCCATGGCCGAGATGAGCCAGACCTTCCCGGCGGGCCTCAAATACGCCATCCATTACGACACCACCCAGTTCATCGGCCAGGCCATTCACGCGGTCTATGTCACCTTATTTGAGGCCGGACTCCTGGTGCTCATCGTCATCATGGTGTTTCTGCAAAATTGGCGGGCCATGCTGGTCCCGGCCACCACGGTGCCGGTGACCATCATCGGCGCGTTTGCGGCCATGGCCTTGCTGGGTTTCACGGTCAATTTGATGACCCTGTTCGCCCTCATTCTGGCTATCGGCATCGTGGTGGATGACGCCATCGTCGTTGTCGAAAACGCCTCTTTTTATATAGAGAAAGGCCTCCCGCCGCGCGAGGCGGCCATTAAGGCCATGAGTGAGTTGACCGGACCGATCGTCGGCATCACCCTGGTGCTCACCGCGGTTTTTTTACCCGCCGCCTTCATGCCGGGCATCACCGGGCAGCTCTTCCGGCAGTTCGCCCTGGTCATCGCCTCCACCGCCATCATCAGCGCCCTCAATGCCCTGACCCTGAAGCCGGCCCAGTGCGCCCTCTGGCTGCGCCCCCACGTGAAAAAGGCACCCAACCTGTTTTACCGGGGGTTTAACCGGGCCTACGCGGGGGTGGAGCACGTCTACGTCCTCCTCATCCAATGGATGGTCCAGCGCACTACCCTCATGGTGCTGGTGTTCATTGCGGTCATCGCCCTGGCCGGCTGGCGGTTCACCCAGCAGCCCACCGGGTTTCTGCCCACGGAAGACCAGGGCTACTGCATGGTGTTGGCCAGGCTGCCCGAAGGCGCCGCCCAACCCCGGGTCAAACGGACCTCGGATGCCATCGATGCCATCCTCAAGCGGGCGCAGGGGATCGATGCCTGGGTGACCGTCGGGGGGTATTCCATCCTGGACGCCACCAACGTCTCCAACATCATGACCACCTTCGTGATTTACCAGGATTGGAGCAAGCGGGGGGCGAAGTTGAGCCAGGACCAGATCGTCGGCGCCTTGCAGCAGCAGTTTTTTGGCATCCAGGAAGCCCAGATCGTGGTGCTGGTGCCGCCGCCCATCGCCGGCCTGGGGCAGGCCGGCGGCTTCCAGATGATGGTGGAGGACCGCGGCAGCCTGGGGTTGGCCGAACTGCAGAAGGCGGCCATGGAAATCATTCGGGCCGCATCAGGGCAGTCCGGGTTGGGGCGCATGGCCACCACCTTCAGCGCCCGCAGCCCCCAGCTCTATCTCGACATTGACCGGACCAAGGCCGAGTCGCTGAATATTCCCCTGAGCAACGTCTTCGACACCCTCCAGGCCTACCTGGGGTCAACGTATGTCAATCTGTTCAACAAGTTCAACCAGGTATTCCAGGTCTACATCCAGGCTGACGCGGCGTACCGCCTGCAACCCGAGGACATCAAGAGCCTTTACGTCCGCAATCTCAAAGGGGAAATGGCGCCCCTGGGCACCCTCCTGAAGGTCAACCGGACCCTGGGGTCGGAATTGGTCACCCGCTACAACCTCTATCCTGCGGCCTCCATATTCGGGGGGGCGGCCCCGGGCTTCAGCTCGGGTGAGGCCCTCAAACTGATGGGACAGGTGGCGGACCACACCCTGCCCCGGGGCATGTCCTACGACTGGACGGCCACCTCCTTTCAGGAAAAGCAGGTGGGCAGCCAGGCCTACTTCATCTACGCCCTGTCCATCACCCTGGTGTTCCTGGTGCTGGCGGCCCAATACGAAAACTGGTTTAACCCGGCGGCGGTTATTCTGGTGGTGCCCATCGCCATGGTGGGCGTCCTCTTGGGCCTGATGGTCCGGAACTTCGACAACAACATCTATACCCAGGTGGGTCTGGTGTTGATGATCGCCCTGGCCAGTAAGAACGCCATCCTGGTGGTGGAGTTCGCCCGGGAGCTGCGGGCAGGCGGCCTGTCCATCCCCGAGGCCGCGGTGGAGGCCACCCGCCGCCGCTTCCGCCCCATCGTCATGACCTCCTTCGCCTTCATCCTCGGGGTGGTGCCGCTCATGGTCGCCGGCGGCGCCGGCGCCGCCAGCCAGCAGGCCATCGGCACGGTGGTCTTCGGCGGCATGCTGGCCTCGACGTTTTTGGCCATCCCGTTTGTGCCGGTGTTCTACGTGATCACGGAGCGGCTCAGCGAGCGCCGGCAGAAACCGGCGCCCCCGGCGGCCCCAGACGGGAAGGCGGAAGGGAGTTGAGGACGGGTTAGACTCACTGAAACGGAAATTGTATCATCTGTAATGACCAAGATTTGATCTGACAATCATCAAACCGAGATCAGATTAGGCCTGACACTTGGGACTAAAAATATTTTGATGAGTCTCACAGAATTGACTCCACAAAACTCAAACTGCATCCATCTCGAATTATCTAATCATTTGCTGAATCACCCATACTTCCCCGTGATGTAGTCCTCCGTCCGGGAGTCCTGGGGCCGGGTGAAGATTTCGCCCGTGGGGCCGAGTTCGATGAGTTCCCCCAGGTACATAAAGCCGGAGAGGTCCGAGGCCCGGGCCGCCTGCTGCATGTTATGGGTAACGATAATGATAGTGTAGTTCTTTTTGAGCTCCTGCATGAGCTCTTCGATCCGTAGGGTGGCCAGGGGGTCCAGCGCCGAGCAGGGCTCGTCCATGAGCAGGATCTCGGGCGACACCGCCAAGAGGCGCGCGATGCACAGGCGCTGCTGCTGTTCTTCGGTGAGTTCCAGGGCCGGGGTCTTGAGGCGGTCTTTGACTTCGTCCCACATTTCCACCGCGGTGAGGGCGCGCCCCAGGATCTCGTCCAGTTCGGCTTTCCGGGGCTGCCCGTGGAGGCGGGGGCCATAGACCACGTTGTCGAAGATGGACAGGGGGAAGGGGTTGGGGCGCTGGAAGACCATGCCCACCTTTTTGCGCAGTTCGGTGAGGATCACGTCGGGGCCGAAGATGTCCACCCCGTCGATGAGGACCTCGCCGGTGGTGCGCACCCCCTCGATGAGGTCGTTCATGCGGTTGAGGGTGCGGAGCAGGGTGGATTTGCCGCAGCCCGAGGGCCCGATGAGCGCCGTGATAGCCTGCCGGGGAAAAGTGGCGTCGATGTTCTGCAGGGCCTGAAAGGTCCCGTAGAACAGGTTAAGGCGCCGGAGCACGATGATGTCCGGAGCCGGAGCCGGGGCGCCGTTATCCGAAGCGGCCGGAAATATAGTCATCGGTCTTTTGGTCGGCGGGGACGGTGAAGACCTGCCTGGTGTCCCCGATCTCGATGATGTGGCTCATCAGCAGAAAAGCCACCCGGTCGGTGGCCCGGGCGATCTGCTTGGTATTGTTGCTCACCAAAACGATAGTATAATCATTTTTCAGCTGGAGCAAGGTCGCCTCGATCTTGGCGGTGGAAATGGGGTCTAATCCGCTGGTGGGTTCGTCCAGCAGGATCACTTCGGGCTCCATGGCCAGGGTGCGGGCCAGACACAAGCGCTGCTGCTGGCCGCCGGAGAGTTTTAGGGCCGAATCCCGGAGCCGGTCCTTGACTTCGCCCCAGAGCTGCGCCGCCCTGAGGCTGGTCTCCACCACTTCGTCCAGGGCGTCCCGGCCCTTTTTTCCGGCCAGGCGGGGGGCCAGGGCCAGGTTTTCGTAAATGGAGCGGGGCAGGGGCGTCGGCCGGCTGAGCACCAACCCCACCCGCCGGCGCAATCCCACCACGTCGCAGTCCGGGGCCAGGATATCTTCTCCGTCCATCCAGACCTCACCGGTCATCCGGACGCCGGCCAAAAGATCGCACATGCGGTTCAAGACCCGGAGGAGCGTGGACTTGCCGCTCTTGGACGGTCCCATGAGACCGAAGATCTCATGCGGCTGGATGGACAGGGTGACCCCGTCCAGGGCCTGAAAGCCGCCGTAGAAGAAGGACAGGTCCAAAATCCGGATTTTGTCTTGGGGGTCTGCGGTCATAAGAGCTATCAGCCCTCAGCGATCAGCTTTCGACCAAAAAAAAGATTGACGAAGCGTAGGGTGCGCCCGGCGCACCAGACATTATTCTGAAGCCTGCGGCGACAGTCTTTGCAGTTGACCAACCACCACAGAATTCCTTTCCCCCCCATTTCAACTATACCTTTTCATCAGCCGCTGCATCAGGGTGTAGGCCGCGATGTTGATCAACAGGATGGAAATCACCAAAACCGCGGCGGTGCCGTAGGCATTGGGCATGGAGAGACCCTCCCGGGCCAGGATGTAAAAGTGCACCGCCATGGTGCGGCCGGAATCGAACACCGACACGGGGGTGCGCAGCGCCGCGCCGGCGGTGAACAGCAGCACCGCAGTCTCCCCCAGGGACCGGCCGACGCTGAGCATGATGCCGGTGGTGATTCCCGGCAGGGCGCTGGGGAGCACGATGCGGGTAACGGTCTGCCACTGGCTCATGCCCAGGGAATAACAGGCGGTGCGGTAATCCTGGGGCACGGCCTTGATGGCCTCCTCCGAGGTGCGGATGATGATGGGCAGCACCATGATGGCCAGGGTGAGGCCGCCGGACAGCACCGACCAGCCGAACCCCAGCTTCAGGACGAACAGGACAAAGCCGAAGAGGCCCAGGATGATGGAGGGCACCCCTGCCAGGCATTCGGACCCGAAGCGGATGATCCGGGTGGCCCAGCCTTCCCGGGTGTATTCCGTCAGGTAAATGGCGGTCCCCACTCCCAGGGGGGAGGCCAGCACAATGGCCAGCAGGGTGATGTAGGCGGTGGCCACGATGGTGGGAAAGATGCCGCCGGCCCGGCCCATGTCGGTGGAATCCTGAGAAAGAAACGCCGGGGTAACCTGGGGCAGGCCCTTGACGGCAATATCCGCGATGATCAAGATGAGGATCAGCAGGGTGAAACCGGTAAGGGTCCAGAGGAGCGTTTTGACCAGGCGTTGGGTGAGGTGGGGATCGAGTCGCACGGACTTATACCATTTAATTTTATACGTTAATTTAACTAGTTATTGTTTAATACCCATGAGCAGTCAAAAGACTATTTTTTGTCATTCTGAGCGTAGCGAATCTCTTTTTTAAAGCCGCCGAGATTCGTAACGAAGCTGCGCTCCGTTCAGAATGACATAAATATTCATAATTTTTTGACTGCAACTTTATATAAGATGCCAATTTCTCTTTACCGAAAACCGAA
>PEWM01000045.1:0-2013 GCA_002779455.1 Deltaproteobacteria bacterium CG07_land_8_20_14_0_80_60_11 | reverse complement strand
CAGATTCAGGATCATGATGATGATGAACAGCACGATGCCGGTGGCGAACAGGGCCTCCCGGTGGCGGCCGGCGGCGTAGCCCAGCTCCAGGGCGATATTGCTGGTCAGGGTGCGCACCGGGTCCAGAATGGAAGTGGGGATCTGGAGGGCGTTGCCGGCCACCATGATCACCGCCATAGTCTCCCCGATGGCCCGGCCCATCCCGAGAATGATCGCGGTGATGATGCCGGAGCGGGCCGCGGGCAGCACCACCCGGCTCACCGTCTGCCACCGGGTGGCCCCCAGGGCCAGGGAGCCGTCCCGGTAGAGGTCCGGCACCGCGGTGAGGGCGTCGATGGAGATGCTGATGACCGTGGGGAGAATCATGATACCCAGGATGATGGACCCGGCCAACAGCGACAGCCCGGGGCCCCCCAGGTGGTTGCGGATGAGGGGTACCAGCCAGATGACCCCCAGAAAGCCGTACACCACCGAGGGAATGCCGGCCAGGAGTTCCAGGGTGGGTTTCAACACCATTTTCAGGCGCTTAGGGGAAAACTCCGCCAGCACGATGGCACAGGAAAGGCCCAGGGGCACGCCGATGACCATGGCCCCGAGGGTGACCAGGACGGAGGAGATGATCATGGCCAGGATGCCGAAGTGGCCCTTGGTGGGAGCCCAGTGGCTGGACAGGATGAAGTCCTTCAGCCCGACGGAGAGGATGAGGGGAAAACCCTCCAGAAAAATAAAAATGGTGATGAGGGCCAGGGAGCCGATGGAAGACAGGGCCAGGAGCAAGAGGACGCGCTCGATGAATTTCTCCCGTTGCATTACTTCACCCCCACCAGACCTTCGGTCTCGAGGATACCCTGGCCATCGGCGCCCAGGACGAAGTCCACGAAGTCCTTGGAGGGGCCGGCGGGCTCGGCCCGGGCCACCAAGAGGAAGCGGCGCGTCAGTTTGTAGGCATGGGTTTTAATGTTCTCCCGGGTAGGGAGGACCTCGTCGATGGCCAGGGCCTTGACCCGGCCATCCACCAGGCCGGCGGAGATGTAACCCACGGAGTGCGGGTCGCCGGCGACGATCTCCCGCACCGAGCCGTTGGAGTCCTGGACCAGGGCGGCGGGGGTGATTTCCTGCTTGCCCATGACCAGGTGTTCGAAGGCCTCCCGGGTGCCGGAGCCCTCTTCCCGGGTGATGAGGTCGATGGCATGGGGCGGCAACCCTAAGGCACTCCAGTTGTTCACGGCCCCGCTGAAGATCTGCCGAATCTCCGCCAGGGTAATGGTGGTCAGGGGATTGCTGGGGTGGACGATCACCGCAATGCCGTCAAAGGCGATGGCAATCTCCACCAGTTCTTTTTCCTGGCCCAGCAGCTCCCGGGACGAGGCCCCCAGGTCGGCGACCCCCTGGGTGGCGGCATAGATGCCGGCACTGGAGCCGCCGCCCTGCACATCGATGCGGACCCCGGGGCGCCGGTGCATGTAGAGCTCCGCCAATTTTTCCGCGAAGGGCTGCACCGAGGTGGAGCCGGCGATGCACAAGGGGCGGCTGGTGGTCTGGGAAGAGGACTTGCAGCCCCCGGCCCCCAGGAGAACCAGGAGGGCCGTAAACAAGGCCAGTCCCGGCCACCGGCGCTGGCCGCGAAGCCGCCGGGCCGCGCCACGGGCCCGGGTGGCGGCGGCCCGTTGCGGCGCCCAGGTTTTGGCAGGACTTGAGCTTTGGGGCTCTCTCAATGCCTGTAAAGGATTTGGCATGGCTTCGGCGAGTGAATTTTAGCGCGAAATTAACCCTGGGAACCATTTGGCAGGATCATACTTATTATTGCAAAAATGTGAGAAACTTCAAGCCAAAACCTGCCGGGCCTGCATTTACGCCCCTCTCGTGGGAGGATTTTATCAGGCTGACCACGGAGGCTATTGCAAAACTCCCCATTGACAACAATTGTCATTCTGAGCGAATCTCGTATTTTCAGAAGGTTGAGATCCTTCACTTCGTTCAGGATGACAGAAAAACCAGTTTTGCAAGAGGCTC
>PEWM01000223.1 GCA_002779455.1 Deltaproteobacteria bacterium CG07_land_8_20_14_0_80_60_11 | reverse complement strand
TCGGTGGCACAGGCTTTCCGGCCTGCGCCAAAGTAACCGGTTAGTCCTGCACAGCCTGGAAAGGCTGTGCCACCGGCCAATACCACCTTTTCATGCTTTACGGGTGGGCCTAAACCCATGCGCGACCACTCACTGCTCACCACTCACTGCTTACTGCTCACTGCTCACTGCTCACTGCTTACTGCTTGCCACTCACTCCCCCAAAATACTCCTTCGCCTCCCCAACCGTATACAAAGAGCCGGTGACGACGATATGGTCGCCGGGGCCGGCCAGGGACTGGGCCTGATGGACGGCCGCGGCCACCCGGGGGGTCTGGAGGATTTCCAGCCCGTAAGGTTGGGCCCGCCGGGCCAGGTCCCGGGGGGTGGCGGCCCGGAAGTATTGCGGTTGGGTAAAAATGACCATCTGGGCCAGGGGGAGGAGCCGGGCCAATATAGTGTCCACGTCCTTGTCGGCCATGACTCCCATCACCAGGATGAGGCGGCCGTTTTTGCAGGCCTGCTTCAGGTTCTGGGCCAGGGTCAGGGCGGCCGCGGGGTTGTGGGCCCCGTCCAGCAGGACCCGGGAGTCCTGGGGGACCTGTTCCAGGCGGCCAGGCCAGCGGGCCGTCGCCAGGCCCTCGCGGATGGCTGCCTCGGGCACGAGGAAACCGGCCCGGCTGAGCAGTTCTACCACCGCCAGGGCCACCGCGGCATTGCCATACTGGTGCCGGCCCCGGAGGTTGAGGGTCAGACCGGGGATATGGTGCTGCAGGCCGAAATAATCGAAAGATCCGCCGGATTTTCCCCTGGTTTTGAAGTCCATGCCTCCCTGGTAGAAGGGCGCTCCCACTTCCTGGCAGCGGCTGCGGAACAGTTTCAGCACCTGTTTTTGCCGGGCAAAGGTGACCAGCGGCGCCCCGGGCTTGATGATCCCCGCTTTTTCCCCAGCGATGGCCAAAAGCCCCTCGCCCAGGTGTTCCTGGTGTTCCCGGGAAATGTTGGTAATCACCGAAACCAACGGCTGGACGATGTTGGTGGCGTCCAGGCGGCCCCCCATGCCGGTCTCCAGAATAATGGGGGCGGCCCCGGCCTGGAGAAAGAAGAGAAAGGCCATGGCCGTGGCAAACTCAAAGAAAGTGGGGGGTTCAGCCTCGTCCACCGCGGCCCGCACCTCATTGATCAAGGCCAGCAGGCGGTCCGCCGGCACCTCCTCATCGCCTAAGCGGAAGCGCTCCTTAAAACTCACCAGGTGCGGCGAGGTGAACATGCCCACGGGATAGCCGGCCCGGCTCAAGATGGCGCTGAGCATGGCCGCCACCGACCCTTTGCCGTTGGTGCCGGCAATGTGGAGGTAGCGGCCCTCCCGGTAGTCCAACCTCAGCCGGTCCAGCAGGCTGAGGGTGGAGGACAGGCCGAACTTGATCCCGAACTTCTGTAAATCAAAGACCCAGGCCGTAGCCTGGGCCAGATTGGCAAAGGCCGTCATGCCGGCTCCCCTCAATATTCTTTGTACTCGTGGCTCATCACCGTCTGTCCATCGGGTTTGAAGCGAATGAGCAGGGTGCTTTTCAGGATCTTACCTTCGGTCTTCAACGGCGCTTTCTTGATTTGCTTGTCCTCGTTAATGACGTAGATCTGATCGGACTGCGGGTTGATCTTGCGGTCCTCCGGTCTATAGGGCATGGCCGGCGCATCCTTGAAGTTCTTGTACCTGTAGGTGACGCCTTCCGGGGCGCGGTCGATTGACTGGGGGTCGCCAAACAGCAAGAGGATTTCATTCTTCGTGGTCTTGCCGTCCTGGATGCGCTCCACGTGGCGGCGGTCAATGGTCTCGCCGCTGATGATGCGCCAGGCCCCCAGGAGCCCCGGCAGCAGCAGGATCATGAGGACCGCGGCGATCCGGCGACACCTATGGCGGGCCGAGGCCCGGCCCCCTTCCGGTTGAAGTTCCCGACTCATCTCTGATTGACGCATAAACTATCCACCTCCGTTAATCGCACGTTGTCTATTGCGACGCCGCATAATGAATATGACCTTTAAATCCACGTTCTTTCTTCCCCCCTTTTCTAAAGGGGGGCCAGGGGGGATTAACTAAGTGCCTAATAATCCCTCTTTAAAAAAGGCGATTGTATACTTTGCAAACCCAGAGAAAATGTAGAATGGGAGTCGTTTTTTACTTATCCTTAAATAAATCCGGCTGTTCGCCGTTTTCTTTTTTCTCCTTGGCTGTTTTAAATGTTGTTGTTAAAATATTAGGCATTTTAATTACTTCGCCCTCAAGAAGTTTCTCAACTGTCATTATTTGGATTCTGTCGTAATTAGCGCCGAATATATCCTTCTTGTAGTATCCTGCGTCCTTTGCTTCTAATCGCATCGGTTTAGTTACGTTTTCATCAAAACAGACAAATACACCGATTGCCGCTTTTTGTTTGTTTATTACCTGTATAAATTCTCTTAAGTTTTTTACATTTACATTGCCACTCTTTACTTCAATAAGGATTATTTCTTTTAGATGATTCGGCATTTCAAACGTTAAATGGCCATCCCACCCTCCATCGGCAGTTTTTCTAGGATTATGGACACCACCGATCATTGCTTCGATAATCCAGTCCTGGAATTTAAGGCGACCGCGGGAAGTGCCTTCGGCAAGTTGTTTAGCAGAAGATATGTCTTTAGGGAGTCCGTCTATTTCATAAGTATTTTTAATTGTCTTGCCATAGGAATTAATCAATCGCCTTTCAATCAGACCGATTGCCAAGTGAGAAATATCTACTGCGAGCCATTTTCTTTTCAGGTTTTGTGCAACGGAAATAGTTGTGCCGCACCCGCCAAAAAAATCAGCCACTAAACTACCTTTATTTGAGCTTGCTTTAACAATTTTATCAAGCAATGCTTCCGGTTTTTGGGTAGGGTAGCCCAAACGTTCCCTTGCCGATGGTGCAATCGGCTGGATTTGCCACCAATCATCAGGCTGTTTTCCTAATGGATGAAGTTTCTGTACTCCGAAGTCTTTACCATTCCGAATATTGCCTATGTGATGTTTGAATCTTGCTTTTGTCGTTTCAGCATATTCTTCTCTGACATCATCCAAGTTAAAGATATAGTTGGCTGTTTTAGAATATCTTAAAATTACATCATGTCTTTTACCAAAATCCATTTTGGGGTATCCGGCCCCACGATAGCACCATGCTATTTCATTTCTGAAATTAGTCACTTTAAAAATTAAATCACACAATATTTTCAAATAATGGCTCATAGTCGGGTCACAATGAAGATAAAAACTTCCCGTCTCTTTCAAAACTTTGTGCATATAATATATTCTTATTGCCATTGTTGTTAGATATGAAACAGCGCTCTTTGATATTATATTTTTATCCAAACTTTCAAGAAAAGCAAACAGATCAAGGTCAATGTCTTTAAGTTCTTCAAGAGTATCTTTATAAGAAACATTACTCCACGTGTCGGAGAATGCTTCCTTTTGGGCCTTTGTATCTTTTAGATCGACATTTTCAAAAAGAATATTATAGTTTCTCTTTGAATTGAATGGCGGGTCTATATAAATCAGGTCTATAAAACCAGAAGGGTGCTCCTTGTTTAGCTTCTTTAAAATGTCTAAGCAATCGCCAAAATATAGTTTATTCATATTTTATGCCTTAACTATATTCAAGTCTCCTTTAGGGTTTGTCAAGTATATAATCGCTTTAAAAACGGGGGACTTAACACAGTCGGCCTGCCCCGCCCTCAGCTGAGCAGGACCGCGAGAATCCCACTGAAAAAGATGGCATCAAAGGTGCCGGCGCCGCCGATGGAGGCCACCGGCGCCCCCAACTGCCGGATCTGCCCCAGGTTCAGGAGATCGGCCCCGATCAAGATGCCCAGGGTGCTGGCGATATAGGCGCAGGGAGCCCGGAGCTCCGGGGCGCACACCAGGTAAGCTCCCAGGGCCGCCACCAGGGGAGGCGCCAGGCCCGGCACCCCGATGCCCATACCGCGCACCGGGCGGGCCAGGCGGTTCACCACCACGGTCACCACCGCCAACAGGATCGGCAGGCTGACGCCAAAATTGATTTGGGAGATCAGATACCCGGACAGGGCCACCGGGATCAAGGCCCCACCCACATTTACCGCCAGAATGGTCGCCTGGCCCCGCTCCAGCCGGGGCACCCGGTAGCGCATGCCAAAATAGGACACCACCCGCTCTCCCACCAGTTCCCGGTTCTCGAATCGGTAGATGGGGATGTTTACCAGGCTGCCCAGCAGGGTCAGGATGAGGAGCCAGAATATCAGGCTGGGGGAGATGCCCAGCCGCATGAAGGCCTCGCCGATCATCCCCAATATCAACAGGGGCAGCATGACCAGGGCCGTCAGGAAAAAGGCCACCATCAGGAAAAAGATTAAGGGTGGAAAAATCATGGCCGACTTTACCCTCTCTCCTCTAACCCGTAGGACCGGATCTTGAGGTTCAATTCATCCAGAGAGATGCCCAGGATTTCGGCGGCCTGCCGGCGCTGGCCGGCCACCCGCTCCAGGGTGCGGCTGATCAATTGCCGCTCCAGTTCCGGCAACCCGGGCTCCGTCTCGCCGCCGGCCGCCGGCCACCCACCCCGTGGCTGCAGGGCCGCCGGCAAATCCTGTGGGGTGAGAACATCCCCCGGGCAGACGATCACCCCGCGTTCAATGATGTTTTCCAGTTCCCGGATGTTTCCCGGCCAGGGGTAGCGCCGGAAGGCCTGGAGCGTCTCCGGGGCCAGGCTGATGGCCCCCCGCCGGTTTTTCTCCCCGTACTTCTTGAGGAAGAAATCCGCCAGGACGGGCAGGTCCTCCAGACGCTCCCGCAGGGGCGGCAACACCAGGGGGAAAACATTGAGGCGATAATAGAGATCATCCCGGAACCGGCCTTCCCGCCCCATTTTCTCCAGGTCCTGGTTGGTGGCCGCGATGATGCGCACATCCACCTTCTGGGTGCGGTTGCTCCCCACGGGTTCGAACTCCCGGGACTGCAAGACCCTGAGAATCTTGGCCTGGATCGGCAGGCTGAGTTCGCCGATTTCATCCAAAAACAGCGTGCCGTGGTGGGCCACCAAAAAGCGTCCGTCTTTGCGAACGGTGGCCCCGGTGAAGGAGCCCCGTTCATGCCCGAAGAGCTCGCTCTCCAGCAGGGTCTCGGGCAGGGTGGCGCAATTGACCACCACGAAGGGGCCGGCCGCCCGGGGGCTGTTCCGGTGGATAGCCTGGGCCACCAGTTCCTTGCCGGTCCCGGTTTCACCCAGGAGCAGCACCGTGGCCTCCGAAGGGGCCACCATCTCCAGGAGCTGGAAAATCTCCCGGATGCGCGGCGAGGAACCTAAAACCCCGGAAAAATCAAACACGCTCTCCCCCCGACCATTGCGCCAGACCATGTATGACCCCGTGACAGGAACAGGCCGTGGCGATCAAAACGTTGCCCTTTAACGCGCCCATATCCCGGGCCAGCTCCAGCAACCGCCAGGGGGGGTATCCCCCCACCCCCGGGGCCAGCTGCCGGCTGGCAATGACCCTGATCTCATATCCGGCCAGATGCAGAGAGGCCAGTTCCTGGTGGAGAGGGAGGTCCCGTGATTCCCCGGTGACCGGGCACACCTCCGGTTCGGCGCAGTCATCCGGGCAGAGGTGTTGAGCCCGGCTCAGGTAAAGCTCTCCTTGCGGACCACGCCGGGCCCCGGGGATAAGCCCCGCGAAGGCCTCCGGCGCCGCCGCCGGCTGCCAGGCCGACCCTGCCAGGGGACCCGCCATGAGCCACTGAAAGGCCACGTGCACCGGCGCCATGGGGATGATCCAGTCCCACCGGCCGTCGCCTCCCAAATGCTGTACCAGAAAGGCGACGGCCTCGGAGGCCACCCGCGTCCAGCCCGGAACGCCGTCAAGGGTCACCGCCAGGGCCGCAGGGTCGCGATCCACCACCACGAAACTGGCCGCGGCATCCTGCCGGGCCAGGCGCTTAAGTGCCAGGCGGCCGAATTTCCCGGCCCCCAATATAAGGTAACTGGCCATGAGGGTCAATCCTGGCGCGGAAACACCCCCACCACGGTAGGCAACCAGAACTTCTGCTGATCGATGATGTTGCCGATGGAATTCTCCCAGGAGGGGGGAGAATAAAACTCGAACTCCTGGTTTTTGATCAAGAGTTGCGCTTCCGTACCGCCATCCAGGTTCAAAGCGGAATCAATATCGAATTTGCTGCCCTTGAGAAATTCGGCCATCCTAAAAAGGGTGAAAAACCGGTTGGAGGTGTTGAACACCAGGATGTTGCCGTTGCGGTCGGTGGCAATCACCGTGCGGTGGGACCTTTTCTCGCTATCTCTTACCCTGATCTTCCCCTTGTAGTCCAGCAACAACGGAAAGGATTGCACTCCTTGGGTCCAGGGCAATTTTTTGGGGTCAACCGCGGTGGTGAGCAAATCCAGGATAGTGGCCCGGGGCAGGTCCGGGGACATGCCTTTGGGTTCCGCCACGAACATCCCCCGCATCTCCCGGTTGCCTTTGGGGCCGATGGGTTTGCCGTCCGCCATGACCAGGCCGCAGGGCTTGCCGTCGCGTTTATAATAACTGCCGTTGAACACGATGGGGGCCTGAAGCTTCTCCTGCCAGACGGTAATGGCCTGGGGCGGCCCGTGAAATACCCGGAAGGCATTGGCGGCGGGGTCGATCTTCACCACCGCCAGACCGGCCACCACTTCGCCATCCTGCAGGACCTCCACCTGGGTAAAGGCCAGACCCCGGCCGATCGCCTGCCATTGAGGCGGGGTGTGCGTCAGACTCGCCGCCCCCGCAGGCAGGACCGCCCCTAACCACAGCCAACCGATCACAACAAGAGCAAAAACTCTGGCGGCCACCGCCTCTCCTTGCAGCCCGGCGAAATTTCGTATATTTTACCATGCAGAGGGAAATTGTCCACAAGCTTGAAGATATGTCTATCCGTCTGGCCGACTCTCACGCTCACCTGGACCTGGAGGATCACTTCCCCGATCAAGCCGCGGTGCTGCGCCGGGCCCGGGAAGCCGGGGTGCTCCTGGTAATCAACGTGGCCACCGGCCTGGCGGACGCCCCCCAGGTTATCGCCACGGCGAGGACCTCCCCCGGGATCGTGGCGGTCATCGGGGTCCATCCCCACGGCGCCGGCGCCATGACCGATCAGGACCTTGCGGCTCTGGACTCCCTGGCGGCCGACCCCAAGGTGGTGGCCATTGGGGAGATCGGGTTGGATTTCTACCGGCGCCGCGCCCCGGAAGAGATTCAGCAGTACTGGTTTCGCCGGCAGTTGGAGTTCGCCGTCGCCCATAAGAAGGTCGTGGTGATCCACACCCGGGAGGCCACCCCCGTGACCCTGTCGATCCTCCGGGAATACCGGGGCCGCATCAAAGGCGGCGTCATGCACTGTTTCGACGGCAGCCTGACGGAGGCCCGCGCTTTCCTGGACCTGGGTTTTTATCTGTCTTTTTCCGGGACCCTGACCTACCCCAAGGCCGGTGGCTTGCGCCAGGTGGCCGAGAAGGCCCCCCTGGACCGGATCCTGGTGGAGACCGACTGCCCCTATCTGCCCCCTCAACCCTGGCGGGGCAAGAGAAACGAACCGGCCTACGTGGTGGCCACGGCCCGGCAGCTGGCCGATATCCGGGGTCTGACCCTCGAGGAGGTCGCGACCCACACCTGGGACAATACCCTGACGGCCTTCGGTTTGCAGAAGGAAGCCGTGCTGGCGCAGTATCAGGCGGCCAACCCGTGAACCCCATCGCCCATAACCTTCAAGAAGTCCGGGCCGCCATCGCCGCGGCGGCCCAGAGGGCCGGCCGGGACCCAGGCGGCGTGCGCCTGGTGGCGGTGAGCAAGACCGTGGACCTGGAGCGCCTCCGGGCCGCCATCGCCGCCGGACAAGACCTCTTTGGAGAGAACTATCTCCAGGAGGCCAGAGATAAGATCGCCGCCTTAGGAAGGCAGGTGAGCTGGCACCTGGTGGGCCACCTGCAATCCAACAAGGCTCGGGCGGCGGCGGAGCTCTTCGACCTGATCCACGCGGTGGATCGCCTCAAGCTGGCCCGGGCCCTGGACGCCGCCGCGGCCCGGCTGGGCAAGGTCCAGGACGTCCTCATCCAGGTCAATCAGGGGGGCGAAGCCACCAAGTCCGGCGTCATACCTGCGGCGGCGCCGGCGCTGCTCCAGGAAGTCGCCCGGTTGCCCCACCTGCGGGTTTTGGGCCTGATGACCATGCCGCCGTGGTTTCCCGACCCGGAGGCGGCCCGCCCCTACTTCCGGGCCTTGCGGGAACTGCGGGACCACCTGGGGAACCTCTGCGGTCTGCCCCTGACGGAACTCTCCATGGGCATGTCCGGCGATTTTGCGGTGGCGGTGGAGGAAGGCGCCACCCTGGTCAGGGTGGGCACCGCCATCTTCGGGAGCCGCCGGTGAGAGATAATCAACTTTGGGAAGCAGTTACTCATGGGCCTTTGGCCCAGCCGCAAAGCATGAAAAGGTGGTATTGGCTGGTGGCACAGCCTTTCCAGGCTGTACCCGACTAACCTGCTTCCTTGGCACAGGCTGGAAAGCCTGTGCTACCGATTTAAAGAACTTTTCTAAGAGCAAGAATACGATAATTTTCAAGCAGGTGATCCGCAGCCTGGCCGAAACCGAAGGCTTGCAGGAAGTTAACTTGCAGGAAGGCGAAGTGCCTTGATAAAGTGACGTCATGCGCCAATCCACGCCACTCACCCCGGGCGCCCGGGTGGGCCTGACCACCACCATCCCGGTGGAGGTGGTGCTGGCAGCTAACCTGATTCCGGTGGACCTGAACAACCTGTTCATTGCCGACCCTTTGGCCCTGGCCCGGGTGAGCCAGGCGGAAGCCGCCGGCTTTCCCCGCACCCTCTGCGCCTGGATCAAGGGGATCTACGCCACCCTCCTGGCCCACCCCGAAATCCAGGCGGTCATCGCCGCCTGCCAGGGGGACTGCTCCAATACCCAGGCGCTGGGGGAAATCCTCGCCACTGAGGGGATAGAGGTCATCCACTTCAAGTTCCCCT
>PEWM01000066.1:2084-9084 GCA_002779455.1 Deltaproteobacteria bacterium CG07_land_8_20_14_0_80_60_11 | reverse complement strand
CCAGTTCGACGATCTCATTGATCAGCAGGGTGCCCAGGCCCCGGCCCTGGTAATCCGGCGACACCACCACCCGCACATTACCCAGATGGCGCTTCCACCCCACCTTCCGCATATGGAGGGTGATGTCCCCCACGATGCGGCCGTCGGCTTCCGCCACCAAGGGAAAGACCCGGTGATAGTCGATGTGGTTCACCCATTGATCGATGACCGCCGGGTCCCGCACGTCGCTGCGCAGGAAGCTCAATTCCTGTTCATTGAGACCCTGGAAGAATTTCAGCAGCATCTCGCGGTCTTCCTTAACCAAGGGCCGCAGCTTCACCCGGGCGCCGTCTTTCAGCACCCCCTCTTTTTGGTAAGCCATCTTCTCATCCCCCTTTGGTGTAAGAGCTATCAGCAGTCAGCAGTCAGCTATCAGCCAAAAACTAAAAACTAAAAACTAAAAACCAAAAACCAGCTTCTAAGCCCCCAGGGCCAGGCGCTCCGCCAGGTAAGGGGGCAGCCCGGCGGCCAGAATGCGGCGTTGGGCCCCGCGCACATCATAAGGAACGGACTTGAATTGAATGGAGAACTCCTCGTCGTCGAAGATGGCGTAGGCCGCTTCGGGATTGCCGTCCCGGGGCTGGCCGACGCTGCCGGGGTTGATGAGATAGTGCTCCTCCGGGGATAACTGCATCGCCGCCGGGGCAATCTGGCGCAGGGCGACCTTGCCCCGGATATCCCGGTACCACAAAGCCCGCCGGTGGGTGTGGCCGAAGAAGCACACCCGCAGATCAGAGTGTTGGTACAATTCTTTGAGGACGCGTTTGCCCTGGAAGTGGTACGCGATGTAGGTGTCGGGGCTGGAGGGGGTGCCGTGGCAGGCCAGAAATGAGCCCGGCAGCTTCCGTAGCAAGGGCAAGCCTTGCAGAAATTTCAGGAATTCCGGGCGGACCTGCTGCCGGCACCACATCAGAGCCTCATAAGCGATGATATTAAAATTTTGGGCCCGTTCGGGATCGAGCAGAGCCAGGTCATGGTTCCCCGCCAGACTCCAGGCGTCGCGGCCCTGGAGCAGCTCCAGGCACTCATTGGGGCTGGCATTGTAGCCCACCAGGTCGCCCAGGTTCAGGATGGCGTCCACCCCCTCCCGGCCGATCCGGGCCAACACGCTGTCCAGGGCTTCCCGATTGCTATGAATGTCCGCGATAACCGCGAGTCGCATAAGAGTTTCCGGTTTTTGGGGCGGTCCGGGTGCGGCGTCAGCGTTGCCGCAACATTACCTGTCGCAATTATTTTTGCTCAAATCAATAGATATTTAAAGAGATTTTATATCATAACTGACCTCAATGTAACGACAAAGGCCCCA
The DNA here is from genome assembly GCA_002779455.1 of Deltaproteobacteria bacterium CG07_land_8_20_14_0_80_60_11. Classification (GTDB taxonomy): domain Bacteria; phylum Desulfobacterota; class Desulfobaccia; order Desulfobaccales; family 0-14-0-80-60-11; genus 0-14-0-80-60-11. The sequence goes on along the minus strand of PEWM01000066.1, from coordinate 7,739 downwards.
AAAGATTATTTATTAACCGAAAACCGGAGACTGCCAACCGAAAACCAGCCCGGCCGCCCTTCCTTGACTTTTCCGGGGATTTTGTTACGTTCTGGCCACCATGGAACCCGGCGATATTGTCGAATTCTTCGAAGATAAGCGCATTTTTTTGGGCGTCGTCCTGGAACTGAAAGGCGAGCGGCTCCATGTGCTTACCCAGACCAGCCGGGAGATGACCCTGACCCCCAAGCGGGTCCTGCACGTAGGCCCCCGCCTGCCCGTCGGCGCCCTGTCCCGCCATGACCTGTTGAGACATCTGGAAGCCACTGCCAGGCAACGTGAGGCTTTCAAGGAGGCCGTCAACCTTGATGACCTGTGGGAACTTCTGGCTTCAGAGGATCAGACTGTGTCGGTGGTCGAGATGGCCGACCTGTGGTTTGGCCAGACGACCCCCGACCAGGTGGCCGCCACGGGCCGCAGCCTCCGGGAGGACCGGTTTCTCTTTAAGCAGAAAGACGGCTTGGTCAGCCCCAATCCCCCGGAATTGGTGGAACAACTTAAGGAGCAGCATTTCCAGGAGCTTTTGCGCCAGCGGGAGCTGGAGGAGATCGCCGCCTGGCTGGAGAAGGTCTGGGCCGGAGAGAAGGCGGCGGCCGGGCCCTGGAAAGATCGGGTGGTGGGACTGTTGCGGCGGATGGCGTTGTGGGGGGCCGAGGTCCCCGACTACGCCCAGGGCAAGGCTTTCCTGGACAAGGCCCGGCTTAACCCGGTGGAGGCCCCCTTTCGCCTGCTGGTGCGGCTAGGGGTGTGGCAGGAGGATGAAGACCTGGACCTCTACCGGCTGGAGGTCCCCCTGGAATTTTCCCCGGAGGCCCTGGTCCGGGCCCGGCAGCTGGCCCAGAGTCCGCCCCCGGACCGTTATGCTTCCTGCCGGCAGGACCTGACCCACCTTGACATCATGACCATAGACGGGGAGCGCACCCGGGACTTCGACGACGCCCTGAGTCTGGAAGAGGCGCCGGACGGTTGGCGCCTGGGGATTCACATCGCCGATGTCTCGGCGCACGTGATGCCCCAAACCCCACTAGATCTGGAGGCCCAGGAACGGGGGACCTCCATTTACCTGCCGGAGCGGCGGCTGCCCATGCTGCCGGAAGAACTTTCGGAAGATACCGTGAGCCTGCTGGCCGGCCAGGAACGCCTCGCCCTGAGCTTTCTCGTGACCCTAAGCGCCGACGCCGAGATCAAGGACTGGGTGATCGTCCCCAGCCTGATTACGGTGGCCCGGCGCCTGACCTACCATGAGGTGGACGGTCTCCTGACCCAGGACCGGGAGCTCGACACCCTGTTCCGCCTGACCCGCCGCCTCAAGGAACGGCGGCTGGCCCGGGGCGGCTACGAGCTCAAGTTGCCCGAGGTGTGGGTCACTTTCAACCCCCAGGGCGATATCCAGGTCGTGGTGGAAGACCAGGAGACCGCCAGCCACCAGCTGGTGGGCGAGGCCATGGTGCTGGCCAATTCCCTGGCCTCGCAGTTCCTGGCCGAGCAAGGGATTGCGGCCATCTACCGGGGCCAACCCGACCCCCGGGAGCCCATCCAGCCGTCCCCGGACAAGAGCCTGCTGGAGCTCTGGCAGGACCGGCGCCGCCTGAGCCGGGTGGTGATGGACCTCTCGCCGTCGCCCCACTGGGGCCTGGGGCTGTCCTGCTACACCTTTGCCACGTCCCCCATCCGCCGCTATCTGGACCTGGTGATCCACCGGCAGCTCCTGGCGGTGGTGAGCGGCCACCCGCCGGCTTACCGGCCAGAGGACCTGGAGCAGATCCTGGCCACCATCGAGCCGGCCATGCGGCGGGCCGGGCAACTGAAAACCCGGCGGCTGCGCTACTGGCTCCTGAAGCACCTGTCGGCCCGGGTAGGCCAGAAGCTAGAAGCCCTGGTGCTGGATAAAACGCCCCACCGCTACCGCCTCATGCTGCCTGATATTCTGCTGGAGCTCTTTATGACCGCCCCGGCCACCGTCAAGCTGTCCCCCGGAGATACCGTCCTGGTGCGCCTGGATCGCGTCAACCCCCGGGAAGACCAGATCAAGGTCTCCCTGGCGTAGTATGGCGCCGGCAACCTTGATTATTTCTGCTTCTCTCGCCTCGGGCGCCAATTTTTGCCCCATGCCGTGATTTGGCGGACAACGAAGTTTTCCGGATATATTACCGCGTGTTAGCTTTTTTCTCCAGTTACCTCTCAAAATCTCTCCCTCCTTGCGGCCCATTTAGCTATGTCGACTGGAAATAGTTGTTGTTTCTTCTAAATTTGTGCTATCCTGCCTCCCACCAGACAAATTGGCTACAAAAAGATGAACCTTCTCGAGGTTAAACTCGTGGAGAGAGGTTCCCAAAACCATTTTTGACTGTGGTAGCCAGGGCTGCCGCCTAATCTCAAAGCAAACCTCAATCCCCTGGGGTCATCCAACCCGGACCTGGAAAAGCCGCCGGGACCTGTCCGCCCTACTCTTTGACCGCCAGAAAAGGAGGGTTAAGCATGGCTGAAACTGCTAACGCCACCGTCGGGTCTTATCTCGCCACCCGCCTGGAGCAGGTGGGCCTGCGCCACTACTTCGGCATCCCGGGAGATTATAACCTGGCTCTGTTCGATCAAATCCTGGCAAACCGGAATTTGGCCTGCATCAGTTGCTGCAATGAGCTTAACGCCGGCTATGCTGCCGACGGCTACGCCCGGGCCCACGGGATGGCAGCCATGCTGGTGACCTACAGCGTCGGCGCCCTGAGCGCGGTGAACGCCACCGCGGGCCACTATGCCGAAGACCTGCCGGTGATTCTGATCTCCGGCGGCCCTAACACGCACTCGGAACCGGAAAACCAGATCCTGCACCACTCCCTGGGGGAGGTGCGCTACGGCTATGTCCGGGAGATGTTCGCCCCGGTGACGGCGGCGGCGGTCATCATCCGGCACGCCGAGGACGCCCCCAGGCTCATCGATCAAACCATTGCTACGGCCCTCCGGCGCCGCAAGCCGGTCTATCTGGAGATTGCTTGTAATATTGCGGCTCTGGAAGTCCCGGCTCCGAAACCCTACCAGTTTTGGCAAAAGCCCGCCAGCAACCCCGAGGCCCTGAAGGAGGCGGTGGACCATGCCGCCGCCTGGCTCAACGCCGCCATCAAACCGGTGGCGGTAGGCGGGGTCAAGCTGCGCCCCGCCGGGGCGGTGGAGGCCTTCCGGCAGTTCATCGACGCCTCGGGTTACGCAGTGGCCATGATGCCCAACGCCAAGGGGTTTTTCCCGGAAGAGCACCCCAACTTCGTGGGGATCTATTGGGGCCCGGTGAGCAGCCCCGGCGCCGAGGCCGTGGTGGAATCCGCCGATGTCTACCTCTTTGCCGGTCCGGTCCTCTCGGACTATGCCTCCTGCGGCCACACCATCGAAATCAGCCCGAAAAAACTTATTCACGTCGGGACCGACTTTGTGGAGTTGCCCGGGACCCTCTATCAGGATATTGTCATGGATGAGTTTCTTGCCGCCCTGGCCGGCCAGATCAAGCGGAACGACACCTCCCTGTCGGCCTTTAACCGCACCCGGACCCAAACCGTGCCGGAACCTCCCATCGACCGGGCCGCCCCCCTCCGCACCCGGAGGCTCTTCGCCATGATCCAGGGCATGCTGGACGCCAACACCACCCTCATCGCCGAAACCGGGGACTCCTGGTTCAACACCATTAACCTCTCCCTGCCCCAAGGCAGCGCCTTCGAGATCCAGATGCAGTACGGTTCCATCGGCTGGTCCGTGGGGGCCGCCCTGGGGTACCAGCTGGCGGTGCAGCCCGGCCGCCGGGTCATTGCCTGCATCGGCGACGGCTCCTTCCAGATGACGTCCCAGGAGCTGTCCACCATGATCCGCTATGGCCTCAAACCCATCATCTTCATCATGAACAACGGCGGCTACACCATCGAAGTGGAGATCCACGACGGGCCCTACAACGTCATCAAGAACTGGAACTATGCTGAATTGGTGCCGGCCTATAATGGCAACGACGGCAACGGCTGGGGCTGCCGCGTCCGCACCGAAGGGGAAGCCCGGGACGCCATCGACCAGGCCCTGACCCACGACGGCCTGAGCGTCATTGAAGCAGTGATCGACAAGGATGACTGTAGCCGGGATTTACTGGAGTGGGGCACCCGGGTGTGCGCCAGCAACGCCCGCCCGCCTAAGACATTGAAATCATTTGGTTAACCACGCCGGTACCGCATAATCTCGGTTTAAACAAAAGTCATCCGATCTGAGGTCATACCGATGGATTCCCAACGCGGGCGAATCTCCTATGTTTCTTCCTGGAGAGCGATGTTCGGCAACTTAATCCCCGGGTCCGGTGGGAGATAATGGATTTTTAGATATCGCTTTTTATCTGTGGACTTTCATGCTATATTCTCAAGATTATACTTCGGTAAATCATATAAAAGGAGAATCATCATGAAGTATGAACATGTTCCTGAACACATTCTGGAAATGTATGAAAAAATCAGATCTCAACATTTTCCTCATTTGGCTAATGCGAAGATTCTTTTCCTGATTAATAAAAAGAAGATGATATATAAAGGTAATATAGCTCTTAGCAAGATAGTTAAGCCTTCTGAGCTGGTTAAGTTTTTATCCAAGGATGAAGCGCCAGAATATGGGTATGATTATATTATCCTATTAGATCAGAAATTGATTGCCCATTGCGATGATACTGATGTTAAAAGAGTATTGAGACATGAATTGAGGCATACATTTTTTGATTCAGATAGTGTTAAAAATCCCTACAAGCTAGTAGATCATGACTTTAGTGATTTTTTTGATGAAGTCGAATTGAATAAAGATGATCCAACCTGGTCTAAGAGAGTGTCTCAAACGGTGTCTCTCATGTACGACCAGGAAAAAGATGAGAAACAATCGGTAGGACTCCCTTAAAGTCAAGACATTTTTGCGGCTCACCAAGTCTGGCCTCAGGCCGCGTTCTTGAGGTCCTCACAAGTCTGGCCATATCCCCTGGGGCTCTGGTAACCAGGAACTGCATGCCGGTAGCCGCGCTTATACCAGTCCGCCCGGGCAGCCACCTTCGCCGGGGCATCCTCCAGGCCGGCGCAGTCTGAGCGCCAGAGCGGCGCCGTTTGCCTGGTTCGCCGGAAACGTCCAGTTTCGGCGTGGCGTGGGCAGGACTGCCGCCAGCCTGGTCTTAAGATCAATCCTCCGGAGTTCGGTACGTCCCCTCCGCGACCGTATGCTCGCTTAGCTTAAGGTTCCCGCCACCCGCAGATCAGTACAACTTCTCCCTCAACCTGTTGGTCGGCGCCGTTTGGCCGGGGTCCGTTCCCGCCACCCGCGCCTGGGGGACCAGGCGGTCAGGTGGAGCTCGTGGACGATCAGGGAAAATTCAAGCAATAGCCCCATCATTCCGAAGTTGAAATATAGCGAATGCCCAAAGTTTTTGCCGTTATGGGAAATGCTGCAGAAACCGCCTGGTTCAGGCTGAATCAATGTCAGTTTGATTATGAGAGTCAATCATCATAAGTTATTTAATGTTTATTTAATAACCGCTGACTTACTGGCAATGGCTTTCTCTTTTCTTGTAGCAGCATCGGCCGTAATGTCGGAAGTTGATGGGGTGCCATTCAACCAATTCCT
>PEWM01000066.1:0-2072 GCA_002779455.1 Deltaproteobacteria bacterium CG07_land_8_20_14_0_80_60_11 | reverse complement strand
CAGTATTCTTAATTTTATTATATTTATGGGATTTACTTTCCTTTGGTATATAGTTCAGGCTCTCTCTGGGGCCTACTATATCCGGCGACTGACAAAAAAGACAAAAGAAATCATAAATAATATTGAGATAACCTCTCTTGGCAGTCTTGTTTTATTAATTTATAGCGTGATATTTAACATCAAATTAGTGACACCTTTATTTCTGTTGGTATTTTGGTTAATGACCACTATTATTACAATTTTCAGTCGTAATGTTATCAAGTTTATCATAAAAAAATCATGGGCAAGAGGCATCAATCTGCAAAATGTGATCATGGTGGGAACTAATACCAGGGCGGTAAGATTCGCGCGCAATCTTGAGCAGAGTCCCGAGTTGGGTTGCCGGGTTATGGGTTTTGTGGACCAGGATTGGCAGGGCAACCGGGAGTTCAAAAAATCCGGTTACCCGCTGTTGGCTGATTTCAAGAATTTTCCCACCTTTTTGCGGGCCCATGAGGTGGATGAAGTTATTATCGATCTCCCGCTCAACTCTTTCTATCAAGAAGCTTCTTACCTGGTCGGGCTGTGCGTGCAGCAAGGGATCATCGTCCGGTTCCTGTCCGACAGTCTCTATCTGTTGTTCGATATGAAACTGGCCCGCGCCGAACTGGAAGAGGTCCAGGATTATGTAATTCTGTCAGTATATACCGGGGCCATGGGAGGCTGGCCGATCCTCGCCAAAAGGGCCGTTGATGTCATGGCGTCCTTGCTGTTAATCGTTTTGCTGTCTCCCCTCTTCCTGGTGGTGGCGTTCTTGATCAAGCTCACGTCACCCGGCGGGCCGGTCTTCTTTGTCCAGGATCGCATCGGGCTCCGGAAGCGCAAGATCAAGGTTATTAAATTCCGGACCATGGTGCCGGGCGCGGAACAGAGCCTAACGGCTCTGGAAAGATTTAACGAAGCCAGCGGCCCGGTGTTCAAGATCAAAAATGACCCCCGGGTCACCTGCCTGGGCCGGTTTCTGAGGAAGACCAGCATCGATGAACTCCCCCAATTGTTCAATGTGCTCACGGGAGACATGAGCCTGGTGGGACCCCGGCCTTTGCCGCTGCGGGATTATGCCGGCTTCAGTCAAGACTGGCATCGGCGCCGGTTCAGCGTCAAACCCGGCATCACCTGTCTCTGGCAGATTAGCGGCAGATCCTCCCTATCCCTGCCCTTTGAGAAGTGGATGCAAATGGATCTGGACTACATCGACCACTGGTCCCTGTGGCTCGATTTCAAGATTCTGGCCCAGACCATCCCTGCGGTCATCAATGGCAAGGGAGCCTATTGAACCCAGGCGGCGCGCCCCTAAAATCGCCTGTTCCGAAAAGTTCCTTAAATTGGTAGCACAGGCTTCCAGCCTGTGTCCAGGAAGCAGTTAGTCGTGCACAGCCTGGAAAGGCTGTGCCACCAGCCAATACCAGCTTTTCAGGCTTTACGGTTGAGCCACAGGCCCCTGGGCAACTGCTTTGAAAACTGTTCCGTCAGGGCCTCTCTCCCCCCACCAACGATTATTAAAGTTTCCGCTGAAGGCGCCGATACGTAAATCAGCTATCTCCACGCCACCGACAAAGGCAAACTCCACCGAAAGGGGAGGGCGCAAAGTCTCCAACCTACAGCCTGCGGGCTAAGGTAGCGGGATTGCCGAAGTGGTGAGGGTGAGACTGCCCAATGGCAATTCACCCATTGCAGAGCCCCGGACCGGTGGGCGGCGTGGATTCACACCACAGCACAGGAGGTGGGAATCAAGAGCATCATCATCAGGACCGGCATGGGTAACAACCATTGGAGTGCATTTTTTAACCCTCAAATTAAAGGAGAAGCATCATGAAAACTTACCTGCGGAAAATCGTGGCGTTTATCAATGATGAGGAAGCTGCCGCGGCCATCGAATATGCCCTTTTGGTGGCGTTGATCGCTTTGGCGATCGTGGCGGGGGCGACTACTCTGGGCCACAAGATCGGCACGATGTTCACTAACGCCGCGAAGCGATTGCCCGCCGGAACCGCAAGTTAACGGCCTTCTGACTGGCCGGGGCCGAAGCCTCA